>CAXNGF010000109.1:0-6580 GCA_964201905.1 Limnohabitans sp.
TGGCTTCACCATCGGTTTGTCCGGTGATGTCGGTCAGTTCGTCAGTGGCCAAATCGGCCAAATCGTCGCGAGTATGAACACCCGCTTCAACCAGCTTAGCGATCAACTCAGGCGTTAAGCCTTCCAAATCGCGCAGGTCTTGTGAAACATCTTCAACACTTTCTTCACGCACAATTTCGATGGTAAGAAGAGCATCCTTGGCGCGAGTGCGCAATTCATTCACAGTGTCTTCATCGAAACTGTCAATTTCCAACATCTCTTGGATGGGCACATAGGCCACTTCTTCCAGGCTTGTGAAGCCCTCTTCAATCAAAATGTCTGCAATTTCTTGGTCAACATCCAGTTTGTCCATGAACAAAGCGCGAATACCCGTTGTCTCTTCGGCTTGCTTTTGAGCAGATTCAGCGGCATCCATGATGTTGATCTTCCAACCTGTTAGGTCAGAAGCCAAGCGAACGTTTTGTCCGCCGCGGCCGATGGCGATGGCCAAGTTTTCTTCATCAACTACCACGTCCATGGCATGCTTTTCTTCGTCCACCACAATAGATTGAACGTTGGCAGGTGCCAGTGCACCAATGACAAATTGAGCTGGGTCTTCACTCCACAGCACAATGTCAACACGCTCGCCAGCCAATTCGTTGGTGACGCCGTTGACGCGTGTACCGCGAACACCGACGCACGTACCAATAGGATCGACCCGTTTGTCATGCGACAACACAGCAATTTTGGCGCGTGAACCAGGGTCTCGTGCACAAGATTTAATTTCCAACAAGCCTTGTTCAATTTCTGGAACTTCTTGACGGAAGAGTTCAATCATGAATTCTGGAGAAGAACGCGACAAGATGATGGGCGCACCACGCAATGTCAGGTCAACTTCCATGATCATGGCGCGAACGCGGTCACCATTGCGAAGATTCTCTTTGGGAATCATTTCGCTGCGGCGCAGGCGCCCTTCAACACGGCCAGACTCAACAATGATGTCGCCCTTGTCCATGCGCTTAACGGTACCCACCAATATTTTTTCGCCACGGGCCATGAACTCGTTGAGTAACATTTCACGCTCGGCATCCCGAATCTTTTGCAAGATCACCTGTTTGGCCGCCATGGCACCAATTCGACCAATAGGCAGGGATTCGACTGACTCTTCGATGTACTCGTCGACTTCAATGTCAGAAATTTGCTCGAGGGCTTCGAACAATAAAATTTCTTGGTCAGGCAATTGCAAACCTGCTTCATCTGGAACAACGTGCCAACGACGGAAAGTTTCGTAGTTACCGCTGTCGCGATCGATGGCCACACGAATGTCCACATCGCCTTCGTAAAGCTTTTTAGTAGCTTGGGCCAGAGCAGATTCAACGGCACCAAACACGATATCTCGTTCAACGTTCTTTTCACGTGAAATGGCTTCAACCAACATCAACAATTCGCGGTTCATGTTATTACTCTCCTAAGTCTGTTTTGGGCTTGCGGCCCTTGAAATCAACCACAGGCGCGAGACGCGCCTCTCTTAATTCGTCTAACGTAAAGCCAAGTGCTTGGTGGGGCACTGGGGGACGTTTTTTACTGACCCGTGCGCCTGGCTTTGGCTCAGGTGCGTCAGACCAAACAATTTGCCAGCTCTCACCGATCTCTGCTTTTTCCAAGGTACCTCGAAACTTTTTTCGAGTGGCATTGACCAAACCCGCTGCAGCCTCTCCCATGGGGGCTTTCAGCGTGATGTCAATGAGTTCACCTTCAAAACGCGCTAAGTCGCGTTCGTTCTTCAACGGACGATCAATACCAGGCGATGACACTTCGAGGCGACGATATTCAACACCATCAACTTCCAAAGCAAACATCAACTGACGATTGACCTTTTCACAGTCCTCGACTGTGACGAAAGGTATTTCAAATCGATCAACACCTTCTTGCCAGGGGTTGTCGATGGTGATGCGCAACAATCCACCGGCAGAGCGTTCAATCTCTACCAGTTCATAGCCTAAGCCGGCCACGGTTTCTTCAACAATTTGCTGCAATGCCACGCGAATCAGGTCTTTTCTAATGTGTCAATCGATGTGTTTTAAGCCAAATTAACGAGGGGTAATAACCCTGCTCATTAATCGATCGACCAAAAAAAACGGGCGGTGAAAACCCGCCCGTTTGGTCGTGAAGCACGCATTCTAATCTATAAATCCTTGATTTGGAACGGATTTGTTTGATAAAAGCACTAATTAAGCCAGGGCTTGATTGAGCCTGGGCACCGCGGAAAGCAGTGTTTTTGTGTAGGAATCTTGCGGATCGTTCAAAATTTGAGAAGCTTCGCCCATTTCAACGATTTCTCCAGCATGCATGACGGCTACTTTGTCAGCCAAATAAGCCACCACCCCAATGTTGTGCGTCACGAAAAGGTAGCTGACTCCCAAGGAATCTTGCAATTCACGCAACAAATTCAAAATTTGGGCCTGAACCGACACATCCAGCGCTGAGGTTGGCTCATCACAAACAATTAGGCTAGGCTTGACAGCCAAGGCACGGGCAATGGCAATTCGCTGACGTTGGCCACCCGAAAACTCATGGGGGTAACGGTCCAATGCCTCAGCCCTCAGACCCACCTGCTGCATGAGCATGCTCAGGTCGTCTCGTCGTTGCTCAGTTGACCATTCTGGGTGAAGGCTCTTCATCCCCTCCTCCAAAATTTCCAGAACCCTCATGCGCGGGTTCAAGGAGCCAAAGGGGTTTTGAAAAATAATCTGAAGCTGGCGGCGTGATGCTTGAAGAGCTTCACCTTTTAGGGTGAACAAGTCTTTGCCGTTGAGAAAAGCTTGACCGCCAATTTGGGTTTGAGGGGTCAGAAGTTGAAGCAATGCCTTGCCAATGGTGGTTTTACCGCATCCCGATTCACCCACCAAGGCCAAGGTCTGCCCTTTTTGAATTTCGAAACTCACCTTGTTAACTGCCTGGAAAGTTTTCTTCCCCCCAAACACGCCGCCGCCAATGGCATAAGTAACAGACAAATTTTTGACAGAGAGCAAAGTTGAATGATCTGTTGACAAGGCGCCGGCACGATCTAAAAGAGGCGGCAAACTCAGCGACTGGAGACTGGCATCGTTCAGACGAACGCAGCGCACGTGGTGCACTTCAGTTAGGGGCGTCATGCCCAGAGATTTTTCGGTGCAGGCATCTGCCTGATAAGGGCAGCGCGGCGCAAATCGACAGCCTTTGAAGTCTTGCGTAAGAGGTGGCACAGTGCCCTGAATGGCCGCCAATTGTCGACCCCGCAAATCTTCACCCGGCAAGGCTTGCAACAAGAGCTTGGCATAGGGGTGTGAGGGCCTGACAAAGAAGTCTGCGGCCAAAGCCACCTCCACAATTTGACCCGCATACATCAAGGCGACTTGATCGGCCATGCCACTCACCACCGCCAAATCGTGGGTGATCAACAACATGGCCATACCGCGTTCTTTTTGAAGGCTTTTGAGCAAGTCCAAAATTTGCGCTTGAATGGTCACATCCAATGCGGTGGTGGGCTCATCGGCAATCAGCAAATCGGGCTCGGCTGCCAAAGCAATGGCAATCATGACCCTCTGCAACTGACCCCCAGACATTTCAAAGGGATAGCTGCTCATGCGGCGCTCAGGCTCTGGCAAGCCAACTTTGATGAGCCACTCCACAGCCCGAGCATGGGCTTGTTTACCTCTCAAGGGGGTGTGCTGAAAAATGACCTCTAAGATTTGATCACCCACCGTCATCACAGGATTCAAACTGCTTGATGGTTCTTGGAAAATAATTGAAATTCGACGACCCCGAATGCTGCGCATTTGGTTTTCACTGAGCTGAAAAACATCGACATCGCTCAGCTGAACCTGCCCGCTTTGTATTAGGGCATTGTCTGGTAGCAAGCGAAGCAATGACAAAGCCGTCATCGATTTGCCGCAGCCGGACTCTCCCACCAGTGCAAAGGTCTGCCCCTTGTTCAAAGTGATGTTGAGTGCATCGACCGCACGGGCCATACCCACCTCAGTTTGCAGGTCAACCACTAAATTTTTAACATTCAATTGTTGGCTCATGCTGCCACCCCTTCGGTGCTAACTTTTGAATTGGCAGCCACAGGACTGACACTTCGCAATCGGGTACGTGGATCAAAAGCATCGCGCACCGCATCAGCCAACATGTTGGCACTGAGCACAATGAGAAACATAAATCCGAAAGCAGTGGCCAGTGACCACCAAACCAAAGGTGTAGCCGCCAACTCAGCCCGCGCCGTGTTAATCATCACGCCAAAACTGGCTGTTTTAGGATCAACACCCACACCCACATAGGACAACACCGCTTCGGCCAATACAAAGCTTGAGAACTGCATCACCGTATTGATCAAAACCAAGTGCATTAAGTTGGGCACGATGTGACGCCACAACACGCGCGGCGTAGAAACACCAAAGGCACGTGCAGATTGAATGTACTCAAGCTCGCGCAACTTCAAAGTTTCACCACGCACCAAGCGACACAAACCTGTAAATGACGTGATGCCCAAAATGAGACAAAGAAAAAACAACCTTGCGTCGGCGCGCTCTAGAGCAGTCTCAAACACACCTTGATTTTTATCAATGAAGACTTGCAACAATAATACAGAAGCTGCGATCAAGAGCACATCAGGAATGGATGCCAAAAGGGTGTAAATGTATTGAATAACCTCATCAACCCAACCTCGCAAATAGCCAGCGGTAACACCCAATAGCAACGCAAGTGGCAAAACCACCAAGGTGGTAAGGCCGCCAATGACAAGCGCCGTGCGAACGCTTTTCAGTGCAAAAACCAGCACAGAATTACCAGTTCGATCGGTGCCAAAAACGTGATATCCCTGAGACAGCACAATGACCCACGAGATGGTCAAGACCATGACTGCAAAAGTGATGGCCATTGAACGCCACGGCCACTCGGTTTGACCTGATTTAAAGCGCGTCCACACCACTGAGAAAGATTGTCCCGTGCTTGCTACAGCCCAAAGCAAGCCCGCCAAAAGGCTGACACCCACGATGATGAAACTCAGGCCAATAGAAGACCAAGTTTTGCCAGTTACATCAGCAGCAAGCTCGCTTGCAGGATCTGATAAGTGTTTGCCCCCAAAGCGCAGTCTGGGGTAGTCGCGAACTGAAACGCCATCGCGCTCAAACGTTTCTTTTCTGAAAGCAACAGCAGACAAAGGCTCTGAATAACTTCGCTCACGTGCCGTGGCCAAAGGCTGAAGCACTTTGTCTAAAACAGAATTGGCTTCAGACGAATATTGAACGGCTTGGCCAGCCGCGGCAGGCAACGCTTCCCGGTAGTGAATTGAATCAGTGAGGGCCACCACCAAAAAGAAGCCCAACACCATGCTGCTGACCATGGCCACAGGCCGTTTCATGGCCAAGCGCCAGTTGGCTCTGAGGTTGCGATCTGAACGCACATGCCACATGTACCAAAGTACAAACAGCAAAATAGCGTAGACAAATAAGTCGGTTAATAAAAATACGGGTTGCATGATGTACTTACTGCAAACGAATGCGTGGATCAGCCAAGGTGTAGCTGATGTCAGTCAAGATCAAACCAAGGATGTACAAAAAGGAACCAATGAACACCATGGCACGAACAATGGCAAAGTCTTGCCCTGAAATGGCTTCAATCAAGTAGCTACCCAAACCTGGAATGGCAAAGAACGATTCAGTAATGAGGCTGCCCATAAACAACAATGGGATGACAGCCACAGAGGCGCTCAAAATAGGAATGAGCGCATTGCGCAGTACATGGCCAAGCAGCACTCGCGATTCAGACAAGCCCTTTGAGCGAGCGGTGCGCACATAGTCCTTGCCAATTTCTTCCATGAACAAGGTTCGATTGAAACGCACCTCGCCGCCTAAGCGCGCCAAGATACCAACAGCGATGGGCAGCACTAAAAAGCGCCACGCATCTAGCCCAGGTGCGAAGCCAGAAACCGGCATGAGTTGCATCACGCGAGAGAACATGAACTGCCCAATCACAATGAAAAAGAGTGAGGAGATTGACATGAACACCACACACAGCACTGTGCCCCAAAAGTCTAAGTAGGTGCCCCGGAAAAATGCTAGGCCCAAAGCCAGAACCACAGAAATGCCCAAGCCCACCACAAAAGTAGGTAATGCCAATGCAACAGAGGGGCCTGCGCGCCGAACAATTTCAGATGCAATGTCGCGGCCGCTGTCGGCTCTTCCAAAGTCAAATGCAAACATGCGTAAAGAGCTGTCTAAAAACAAAGTATTTGTCAGTTTCGAAACGCCTTGCTCTTTTTCGTTGAAAAACAAAGGTCGGTCATAGCCACGCTCGGCTTTCCATTTCTCAATGGCATCAGGTGTGACACGCTTGCCACCTAATTGCATGCGAGCCATGTCGTCTGGCGTGTTGACCTTGAAAAACAACACAAAGGTGAGCAAATTAATGCCTATCAATATGGCAAAGCCATAGGCCAATTTGCGAGTTAAAAATTTGAGCATCACAGCCCCCTTTGAGATTGTGCGGCGCCTTGAACAGCTCGCTGTGATTGACGCCTACGCCATGCCTGCCATGCTGGCCACGCTACGGCCAAGAGCAC
>CAXNGF010000110.1:0-6512 GCA_964201905.1 Limnohabitans sp.
GACTTAATATGAATCAAGCTCCTAATCCGAAGTTACTTCTACTAAAGTCTCTTAAATCAGAAGGCCCCAACACTCAACCCGCTAAACAAACAGTTGTCATTGTAAGTCCTGCCCTTGCCAGCGCAAACAACGGTAATTGGCAAACAGCTAAACGTTACAGGCAGTTGTTGAAGGCGAATTTTCGAGTGCGGCTGGTTAGCGAATGGGATGGCAACAAATCGGACGATGTTTTAATTGCCTTGCATGCGCGTCGCAGTTTTCCGTCCATTGCTGCTTGGCATGCCGTGCATGGTGCTAAAGGTTTGGTGGTGGTGCTCACTGGCACTGATTTGTACCGTGATATCCAACACGATTTACAAGCTCAACAATCTCTGGAATTTGCTGCTCTTTTAGTGGTTTTACAGTCGACAGGGATTGAGGAATTACCAGCACCATTCAAGGCTAAAACATCGGTGCTTCTGCAGTCAACCACACCCCGAGTCATTTTGCCGAAAACAACGCGTTGTATACGCGTTGTGATGGTGGGCCATCTGCGCGAGGAAAAATCTCCACGCACCTTGTTTGATGCAGCAGCCCTGCTTGCGCAGCAGCGCGATATTCACATACAGCATATTGGTGCAGAGCATGATCATGTGCTGGCAAAAATGGCGCACCAAACAGCTGTGCTTTACCCCCGATATCATTTCACAGGTGCTTTAACTTATTCAGAGACGCGCCGGCAAATTCAGCGCTCGCACGTGCTAGTTCACACCAGCGTAATGGAAGGTGGTGCCCACGTGATCATGGAGTCAATTTGCAGTGGTGTTCCAGTGATTGCATCGCGCATACCAGGTAACATGGGCATGCTTGGCAAAGACTATGCAGGGCTGTTTCCTGTGGGTGACGCAAAGGCGCTGGCTGATATGCTCATTCGTTTTCGGCATGACGCAGAATTTGAACAACTGTTAAAAAAGCAATGCGCCCTGAGAGCGCCTTTGTTTTCGGCCGAACACGAACGCAAAGGCTTGCTTACAATCGTGCAAAGCGTGGTATCTACGCACCCCTTGAATGCTTAGCGCTTCAAGCAAGCCCTCATTTTGTATTAAGGAAACACCATGAATCTCTCTGAACCTCGTTTGACCTCTCTCTCGCATGGGGGAGGCTGTGGTTGCAAAATTGCACCTGCGGTTTTGTCCGAAATTCTCAAAGGCACTTTGCAAATGCCCATTCCCAAAGAATTGATGGTGGGTATCGCTACAGCCGATGACGCAGCCGTTTACAAACTGAACGATCACCAAGCATTGATTGCAACCACCGATTTCTTCATGCCCATCGTTTACGATCCTTTTGAGTTTGGACGCATTGCAGCTACCAATGCCATTAGCGATGTCTATGCCATGGGCGGAAAACCCATATTGGCTTTGGCTTTGGTCGGCATGCCAATCAATGTATTGTCAACCGACACCATTGGTAAAATTCTGGCAGGCGGCGCATCGGTTTGCAATACAGCTGGTATCCCAATTGCAGGTGGACACACCATTGATTCAGTTGAACCTATCTATGGGCTGGTTGTTTTGGGTTTGGTTCATCCAGACCGTGTCAAACGAAACGACGGCGCGCGCATTGGCGATGTGCTTGTGCTTGGAAAACCTATTGGTGTTGGTATTTTATCTGCTGCACTCAAAAAAGAAGTTCTTGATGCAGCAGGTTATGAATCAATGATCGCCAACGCTACCAAGCTCAATACTGCAGGCCCCGAGTTGGCTGAGTTGTCTGGTGTTCACGCTTTGACAGATGTCACTGGCTTTGGTTTGGCGGGCCATGCCCTTGAAATGGCACGTGGTGCTCAATTAACTGCCCACATCAAGTGGGCCGATGTACCCTTGTTACCCAAGGTTTCGGCTTTGATCAAAGATGGCAATGTTACGGGCGCCTCTGGTCGTAACTGGGAAGGCTACGGTCCAGAAATTAGCCTTGACAGCGGTTTGCCGGCAGAATGCCAAACTCTTCTGTCTGATCCTCAAACAAGCGGTGGCTTGTTGGTCAGTTGTTCGCCTGAAACAGTGCCTGAGGTGCTGGCTGTGTTTAAGCGTCACGGTTTCAATGATGCTGACTTTGTAGGCCACATCGGTGAAGCCCAAAAATCACGTTTGATTGTCAACTGCTAATTTTTCCCGACCATGAAGAATGAGGGCTAGCCAATCGAATGCTAAGTCGGCTGCAATGGCCATCAGCCCCAGCACCATGGCTCCTTGTAAGACGTAGGCTGTGTTGAATCCAGAAAGCCCGACGATGATGGGCAAGCCAAGAGTTTTGGCACCCACAGTAGACGCAATGGCGGCAGTGCCAATGTTCACAACAACGGATGTTCGAACGCCAGCCAGCCAAAGGGGGAGGGCCAAGGGCATCTGCACTTCGGTCAGTATGTGCCTCGGTGACATGCCCATGGCACGGGCCGAATCAAGTACGGGCGATGGCACTGATGCCAGTCCTGCCAGCGTAGCTTGAAGCACGGGCAGTACGCCGAAAATTGAAAGCGCAATCAGCGCAGGCAGTTCTCCAAAGCCTACAGCAGGAACAGCCACGGCCAAAATAGCGACAGGTGGAAAAGTTTGCCCCATGCCAGCCAGCGTTTCCATCAATGGCTTCAATGCACGCCCCGTTTCGAAAGTGGTGGCCAGTCCTGCTAGCGTTGCAACAATCACAGCAACTAAGCTAGACACAAACACCAGCCCTAAGTGTTGCCACATGAGTTCTGCCATTGGCTCTTGCAAATAAACCGGACGCGACAGTTCAGGGAACAGTACTGCAAACAAGGGCTGAGAATAAGGCAAACCATAAGCTAGCAACAACAGCGCCACCAAACTAAAGCCAAGCCGGTTTGCGCTGTAGCGTGGCTGTTGCAATGAGAGCGTGTGTAACTCGGGCATGTTAGTTTTCTAGCAAATCAGCAGCCCGCACCTGACCAAGTACCGTGCCGTTTTCATCCGTTACGCTCAAGGCTGACACACGCAGAGTTGCCATGTGCGAAATAGCTTCTCTGAGTGTTGCTGTATGGGCGATGGTGTGGCTTGGCTCTGCCCCCTCAATCGCTTTGATGTGGGATGCTATTGAACGCAGTGAGAGCTGTTTGAGCCCCAAGTCTGCTTGGCCCAGAAAGTCGGCTACAAAGTCGTTGGCGGGTTGTTGCAACAACTCAAGGGGTGTGCCTGCCTGCACTATACGACCTTGGTTTAGCAACACGATACGGGTTGCCAGCAACAAAGCTTCATCGATGTCGTGGGTGACAAATAAAATGGTTTTGCCGGTATCACGGTGAATCTTTTTTAGCGCCAGTTGTAAAGCGGCGCGTGTCACTGGATCGAGCGCGCCAAAGGGCTCGTCCATGAGAAGTACATCTGGGTCTGCCGCCAAAGCGCGAGCCACGCCAACCCGTTGTTGTTGTCCGCCCGAGAGCTGGTGCGGATAGCGACTGGCGTATTGCTCTGGGTCCATTGCCAGCAATGTCAGCAGCTCTTTCACACGGGCTTGCACACGCTGAGTGTTCCAGCCCAGCAGCTTAGGAACTGTGGCAATGTTGTGCGCTACGGTTCTGTGAGGGAACAAGCCAACTGACTGAATGGCATAGCCCATGCGGCGACGCAAATCCTGTATATCAAAGCTGTTGATTTCTTTGCCCTTGAAAAGAATTTGGCCGCCATCGTGGCTGACCATCCGGTTGACCATTTTGAGAACCGTCGATTTGCCCGAACCTGAGGGTCCAAGCAGCACCACTAGCTCGCCTTGTTGGATATCCAAATTTAAGTCTGTGATGGCTGCTGCGCCATCGTAGTGCTTGCGAGTGTGTTCAAACCTGATCATCATGTGCGAGTCTTTATCAAGGAACTTAGCAGTTTGAAAAAAGTGTCTGCCAACATGGCCAGAAGAACGATGGGAATAACGCCCAGAATGACCAATTCGTTGGCTGCGCTAAAAAGCCCATCAAACATGATTTGGCCTAGCCCACCTGCACCCACTAAAGCGCTGACTGCTGCAAGACCGGTGGTTTGCACCACCGCTGTGCGCACTCCGATTAGCAGCACTGGCAATGCCAGAGGCAACTCTACTTGCCACAACAACTGCCCAGCAGACATGCCCATGGCGCGCGCAGCATTGACTGCCTCTGCAGGTACTTGTTCTAACCCAGCCAGCGCCGAACGAACAATGGGCAACAGCGCGTACATGAACAGCGCTATCACGGCAGGCGCTATACCCACACCGCTGATGCCTGCGCGGCCCAGTGCTGGCATTTGGAGGGATATCCAAGCCAATGGCGCCATTAGAAGGCCGAAAAGGGCAATTGATGGAATGGTCTGAATCACATTGAGGACAGGAAACAATGCTTGCCGTAAATTTCGGGTCCTGGTCATGCGCCAGGCCAGCAGCAAGCCGATGAGCAAGGCTGGTGCCACGGCTAGAAATACGATTTGAAGATGGCGCAGAATGGCGGGCCAAAAAACATCGCTCTGGTTGGCATATTCTTTAGCGATGGACAAGTGCTGCCCCTCATTCAATGAGAGTAAGAGGGGCAGCAGAAAGACACTTTGCAATAGCAGGCGCAGGAGAGTTGTCAGTCGCAAGCGATCTATTGCGTCAAGGGCAATCATCCAGGCTATTGCGCCCAGAGTCCAGAACCCAGCGCCCAACGCAGTTCGGGTGAAAGGATTGTCTGCTTGAATGGTGCTGTTGGCGAAGTGGCCGGCTACCAGCCACATGCCTGCAAGGCTAGCGGCCATTGCCCCAAAAACCAATGCTTGGGTGACGCGCTTTTTGGGTTGCCAAACGGCAATGCACAGCAAGGCGGCGATGGCCCAAATCAGTGCAAAGATCAGATGACTACCTTGTTGCTGCAACACATCCCACAAATAAACCGGCTCACCAGACAGCAGCCGGTTTGGTGCAACCCGCAAAAAGGGTAGGCCTAATGAAGTGCCAATGGCCAGAGCCACATAAAGCGCGAGCACAGAGTTGTAGCGTTTGACGAGCGGTAGTGGCATGGCGTGAATTACTTTAGAAACCCTTTGCTTTGGAGGTAGCCACTTGCCACTTTGCGCGGGTCTTGGCCTTCTAGTTGAATGCGTGCATTTAGCGTTTGCAGAGTTGGCCTGTCGAGCGATTTGAAAATAGGCGCCAAAATTGTGGCAATGGCGGGGTGGCGCTTGAGCACTTCTTCACGGACCAAGGGTGCTGGGGCATAGACCGGCTGCACACCCTTAGGATCTTCCATGACCAACAGACCCAGTGCGGCCAGAGGACCGTCGGTACCGTAAGCCATTGCGGCATTCACGCCCGATGTTTTCTCTGCGGCAGCTTTGATGGTGGCTGCTGTGTCACCCCCCGCCAAAACAAGTGCTTGGTCTGGGCGCAGCTTAAATCCGTAGGCATTTTGGAATGCAGGCATTGCATCTGCTCGCTCCATGAATTCGGCCGAAGCGGCCAGCTTAAAAGCACCGCCCTTGGCAATGTAGCGTCCTAGATCGTCCATGGTGCGCAGTTGGTTGGCAGCAGCGATGTCTTTGCGCACCGCAATGGCCCAAGTGTTGTTGGCATTGGCAGGCTCAAGCCACACAATTTTGTTTTTCTCAAAATCCATTTTTTTAGCCAATTCGTAGCCTGTCCTAAAGTCTTTCCAAGCTGAGCTGTTTTCTGCTCCTAGCATGAAGGCGCCATTGCCTGTGTATTCGGGATAAAGATCAATCTCACCAGCAAGCAGTGCTGTACGAACGATCTTGGTGTTGCCAAGCGATACCTTGTTTTCTGTCTTGATGCCTTTGGCCTCGAGCGCAAGCACCATGATGTTGCCCAGCAACTTGCCCTCTGTATCGATCTTGGACCCAACACGCACAGGCCCATCGGCTTGGGCGGCCAAGCTGGCAAGCATACCGATTGCCGTCATCAAAAATGTACGGCGTATGAGGGGCAATGACAAAAACATGCTGACGCCTTTCAAGAGAAGATTCAGCATAAGCGAAAAAAGAATTCATGGTCAGCAAAAGTGATTTGCACTGAGGGACAACTTGTGCCATGTTATGGCCAGAATGACTGAAAGACTTTGTGTATCAAGTCATCCTAGACCATCACACCAAGCCTGAGAGGCGGGTCAAGTCTTCAGATGACAGCACATCACTTGGCTGTAAAGCCGCCATCAATGATCAGTTCCGTGCCTGTCATATAGCGTGACTCGTCGCAGGCAAGGAACAAAACGCCGTTGGCGATATCGATCGGTTCACCCCAATGGCCCATTGGAACTTGCGCCTCCAACCTGGCCATCAATGCTTTCGCATCATCTGCAGGCATGGCTGCAAATGCATTTTCAACCATGGGGGTCCGAATGACACCCGGATGAAGCGAGTTGACTCGAATCTTATAACCCTGTTGGGCGCAGTGCAAAGCTGCTGATTTGCTGAAAATACGAACTCCGCCTTTGCTGGCGTTGTAAGCGGCCGTCATGGGTTCGCCCACAATGCCTTCAATTGAGGACATGTTGATGATGG
>CAXNGF010000111.1:0-6492 GCA_964201905.1 Limnohabitans sp.
CTGATGGCTGAGAGCGAGACAGGGCCTCGATCTTCGCGCAACGCGACATCGATCATGGCCGTGACGGCAAAACGACTTTTGGTGCTCAAACGCATGGTGGTTTCCTTTCAGCACAGGCGGCAAATCAAAGTTAAGACATTTTCTCAAACTTACAAGCACAATTGAGGATGCCCTGATGAATTTCAAGGGCTTCAAGGTCAAGAATGTCGCAAAAATGCCCCAAAACTGAGGATTTTTTCAAAATCTTTCGTAGGGCATCAGGGCGCGCCATTGACCGGGCGCCAAAGGGGCCATCAAAACTCGGCCCATTCTCACCCTTTTGAGCCCAATGAGCCGAAGGCCAGTATTTTCAATGACACCGGCTGCATACCCCGGTTGGTACCCCTTGAAAGCCATGCGCAAACCCGTTTTATTCGGGTTCTCATTGCTGACGCTGGTTTTAAGACCCGTGGGACACATGTCAAGGAGCTGGTCGGGGCTGACCGAGCCCTGCACTTCGGCCAGCATTTCGTGTTCTAAAGGGGTGCGTTCGTCTTGAAGTTTGCGCAGCATGCTGGGGTCTTCAGACAAAACCACCAAGCCCGATGCCGCATCTTCTAAAGCCGCAGCGCATTGCAAGATTTTTTGAAGCCTGGGCGTGAGACTGATGCCCGAGCGGTCTTGGTTGGAGCGTAACTCTGGGGTTAAGCTTTTCCAAATGTTTTTGTGGCTCTTGGGCAAGCAGCTTTGCCCAGCCTCTTTGTGCAGGATGAGCGTCAGCATGGGCACTTTGCCGCGCTGAGCCGTGCTGTGAATGTCTATTTTTTCATCGTTTACACGGTGCGCTGGTTCGTCCACCACCACCTCATTGACCTTGACCCAGCCACCCACAATGACCTGCTCGGCTTCGCTGCGGGAGCATTTCAAAATATCGGCAACGCGTTTGGCAAGGCGTATGCCCTCGGTTGGCTTGATTGCAATCATGGATTTCTGGCTGTGTCAGTTGTTGCCTGGCGGCATTGACTGAATGCGGTCTACGTGGGCCTGCAAAGAACGTGCAGCCACCGGCCACAAACGTTGTGGCACGTCGTTGTAGGCATGCGCTACCCAGTCTTCCAAGCTGCCATGCGGCAAGGCACGCATGGCGGCAATCACCTTGGCTTCTCGCTTTAACCGATGTGCTTTAAGTTGTGCAATGGCCTGCGAGGCAAAGCCCAACACGTAACCATGGGCTGGCAGGATAAATTCAAGGTGGTGCGCTTGGCTCTCATCGGCCAACAGGTCCAATGAATCGAGGTAATCGTTCATGCTGCCGTCAGGTGGGTTGACCACCGTGGTGCTGCCATTCAGAACATGATCTCCCGTGAACAACAAGCCATCTTCCAAGAGGGCCAGACACAAATGATTGGCCGCATGGCCTGGGGTGTGCAGCACTTTCAAGCTGTGTTCGCCGACCTTCAAAATTTCGGCATGTTCAAGCTCTCGATCGGGCTTGAATTGGCTTTGTGCATTGGCCGTGCTGGCAGACGACAAGCCCAAAATGGGTGGCAAGCCACCGGCTTGACCTTTGCAAAGAGTCTGCAAAGGCTTGGCGCCTGGTGAGTGATCGGGGTGTGAGTGGGTGCACACAATCATTTGAATTTGTCCGCCCGTGGCGCGCCAAATTTTTTCTAAATGATCGGGGTCGGCAGGACCCGGGTCAATCACGATGTAGCCACTTTGGGGGTCGCCCACCCAGTAGGTGTTGGTGCCAGGGCCTGTCATGACGCCTGGGTTTGGGGCAGTGAGGCGTTGCACATTTTTTAGCAGCGCCACGGGATGGTGGGACTGCCAATCGAGGTGGTGCACGATTTGGCCATCGGGGCTGGTGAGGGCCAATTCGCCGTAGGGCGATTCGTGCTCCATGTAGCGCTCTTCTTTGCCGGCCAATATACCTGCGCGAGGGCAGCTGGTCCAAAGCGGTTCATCGTTGACAGCGCAGGCATCTAGCACCGCTTGCACATTGGCAAATGGCGTGAGGCGTTGCAGGGTGCGGATGGTGGGAAAGATGATAAAAAAGTCGCCCGCTTCATGGCGTTGAAGGGCATCAGAGGGGCGCACCCACACCGGCTCGAATTGCTCGGACTCATCGGCCACAGGCAATTGGTCGTCAGGCATGCGCGCCACCAAAAACGGCACATCGAAGCGCTTGGGCAAGTCGCGGTCAGTGATCCAGTGGGCGAGTACAAACACCTGATCGGCAGCCAGTTTGAAGCCCAGAGCAGCACATTGGGCTGTCAAGGGCTGGCTTCGGTCTAGGTGGTCGATGTCTTGCGCATTGGCCATGCTGTGATCGGCCCGATAGGCCAACAAAATGCCCAGTTCTTCAAAACTTTCGCGAATGGCGGCGATGGCTTGCGTGAGGTGCAGGTCGCTTTGGGTGGAGCGGCGCTTGGCTTGTGAGTGCGATGCTTTATCGAGGGCGTCTATGCCGCCGCCTGGAAACACATAAGCACCAGGTGCAAAACTGGCTGTGAGTGAGCGACGTGTCATGAGCACTTCAATGCCGTGAGGGCTGTCGCGCAGCAACAGCACCGTGGCGGCAGGCCGTGTCACGGCGGGTTCTCGCTGAGAATGCAATAGTTGATGAGGTCTGACCATGTGCTGATTATCATGCTTTGTGCCAACCAGGCTCCGAACCGATGATAATTGGGCCATGCGAATTCGCTTTACAAAAATGCAAGGGGCTGGGAACGACTTTGTGGTGCTTGACGAAACCCGCGAGCGCCATCATTTGTCAAGAGCCCAATACCGTTTCTTGGCCAACCGTCACTTTGGCGTGGGGGCTGATCAAATTTTGACGGTTCGCCCAGCACCCAATGACACGCTCGATTTTGAATATGTGATTCACAACGCCGATGGCGGTGAGGTGGAGCACTGCGGCAATGGCGCGCGTTGCTTTGTGCGTTATGTGCGCGACAAAGGCCTGACCTCCAAAGACCGCATTCGCGTGAAAGTGCAGCAAGGCGAGATTGAATTGCAAATGAAACCCGATGGCCGCGTCACGGTCAACATGGGCGCACCCATCTTGGATCTGCCCAAAGTTCCGTTTAACCCTGAAGGTTTGCAACACAGTTTGGTCAATGCATGTGAGGTCTGGCGTTTAGCACTCAAAACCATCGACGCATCTCAAGGCGCTACTGCGGTGGCCGATGTGGTGGTGGTGTCGATGGGCAACCCTCATGCTGTTCAATTGGTGGACAAAGTCGACACGGCGCCCGTTCTGACACAGGGCCCCTTGATTGAAAATCACAGGGCCTTTCCCAATCGCGTGAATGCAGGCTTCATGCAGGTACTGAGCCGAGATGCGATTCGTTTGCGCGTGTTTGAACGTGGTGCTGGCGAAACCCTGGCTTGCGGCACTGGCGCTTGTGCGGCTGTGGTCGCAGGCATCCGGATGGGCTTGCTCAACCCCCAAGTCGATGTCCAAACGCATGGCGGTGTGCTCAGCATTGAATGGCAAGGCGCTGCTTTGAACGATGTGTCTCTTCCAGTGATGATGACCGGCCCAGCCACTTCGGTGTTTGAAGGCGAAATTGATGTTCCCGAATTACCTTGATTAGAAAGACAGGCATGACCTCTACATCCATCAATCCGATGAATCCCATTACGGAAGACGACATCGCTGATTTCTTGGCCAATACACCTGACTTTTTCTTGCGGCATGCGCAGTTGTTGTCTTCGGTTCACTTAATGAGTCCGGACAATCACCGTTCGGTGAGTTTGCAAGAGCGCCAAGCTCAAATGCTGCGCGACAAAATTCGTGCGCTTGAAATGCGCATCATGGAAATGATTCGCCACGGCAATGAGAACATGATCATCACTGAAAAGCTACAGAAGTGGGCTTGTGAGCTGTTGCAAACGCCTGCTTCTGAGCGCGTGCCTTCAGCATTGAAAAACATCGAGATGCGATTTCAAGTGCCGCAAGTGGCAGTTCGCTTGTGGGGTGTCTCCGATGTGTTTTGTGATGCACCCTATGCGCAAGCAGTAAGCGATGAAGTCAAGCAGGCTGCAAACAGTTATGCATCCCCTTTTGTGGGCACCAGTTCCGGCATTGAAGCGGTTCAATGGTTGCAAGATCCCGCGCACGCTGCCTCTGTGGCATTGTTGCCCTTGCGTTTGCGCAAAGACCAAACGCCTTTTGGCTTGTTGGTTTTGGCATCGCCCGACGCACAGCGTTTTCACAGCGGCATGGGGACCGACTTTTTAGAGCACTTGGCCGAACTGTGCAGCGCTGCCTTGTCAGCTTTGTTGCCTACAAAGGGCTAGGCCATGGACGAGCGCGTTGCGCGTTACCTCGATCATGTGCGTTTTGAAAAACGCCTGGCTGAGAGAACCACCACGCTGTATGCCTTAGATCTCCAAAAACTTTCTGAATTTGCACAGGTTGCAAATGTCGATTTGGCGCAAGTGCAAAGCTTGCATGTGCGCAGGTGGGTCGCTCAAATGCACAGCGGCGGCCGCACCGGACGCGGCATTGCGCTCATCTTGTCAGGCTGGCGCGGCTTTTACCATTGGCTCGCACGCGAGAATCTCATTGCGCACAATCCGGTCGAAGGTGTGCGTGCCCCCAAAGTTGCCAAGCCACTGCCCAAAGCGCTGGGTGTAGACGAAGCGGTGCAGTTGGCCGAACACTCTGAAGAGGCCGATGATCCTTGGCTAGAGGCTCGCGATGCTGCGATGGTGGAATTGCTTTACGGCTGTGGCTTGCGTGTGGCCGAGCTCACAGGGTTAGATGTGACGGCCAGCACAGAAGCTGCTAAAAAAGGCCGTGGATGGATCGATTTACAAGGCGCTGAGGTCATGGTGCAAGGCAAAGGTGGCAAGCGCAGAACGGTGCCTCTGGGCCAAGGCGCACTGAAGGCCCTTGCGCTTTGGTTACCCTTGCGCAGTCAGGCCCTTGGCATGATGACCCAACCTGTACCAGGCTTGACAGACGTTGCGCTGGCGCTCTTCCCGGGTCGGCATGGTACGCGTTTAACAGCACAGTCGGTGTGGCAACGGCTGAAAAGGCGCAGCTTGTTGGCAGGATTGGCCACGCCTGTGCATCCGCACATGTTGAGGCATTCGTTTGCCAGCCATTTGCTTCAGTCAAGCAGTGACTTGCGCGCTGTACAAGAGTTGTTGGGCCACGCCAACATCAGCACCACACAGGTTTACACCCGACTGGATTTTCAGCATTTGTCCAAGGCCTATGACGCGGCACATCCAAGAGCCAAAAGGGGCGGCGTACCAGGCAAACAAGCGAAAAAATAATTGCCTGTACCTGAAGGTTTTTTGCTCGCATTCGAGTGGGACAATGGCGGTATGAAAACGATTCAACTCAAAGCGGGTAAAGAGCGCTCTTTGCAACGCCAACACCCCTGGATTTTTGAATCGGCCATTGCCAAGGGCAGTGCCGATGCTGGTGAAACTGTGCGTGTTGAGTCCAGCGATGGTGTGTTTTTAGCGTGGGCTGCATTCAGTCCCACTTCGCGTATTCGAGCGCGTGTTTGGAGCTTCAGCGAGGCCCAGCGCATTGACGCCGATTTCATTCAAGGCCTCATTCAAAAATCAATTCAAGCGCGCAGTTTGTTTGATATTCAAAGCAATGGCATGCGCTTGGTCCATGGCGAATCTGACGGTTTACCTGGCTTGGTGGTAGACCGTTATGGCGATACCTTGGTGGCGCAATTTACGTCTTGCGGACCTGAACGTTTTAAAGCCGTCATGGCCGATGCCTTGCTTAAAGCCACAGGTCTGAGCCAACTCTACGAGCGCTCTGATGCCAATGTTCGCTCTCTTGAAGGCTTGCCAGAAGTGAAGGGCTGGCTGCGGGGTGAGGGGCCCACTGAGATCACTTTGCAGGAGCATGGATGGCAGTTGTTACTGAACATTGCAGAAGGCCATAAAACTGGTTTTTACTTGGACCAACGCGACAGCCGTTTTCGCTTTTACCAGCACACGCAGTTTCGAAAGTTTCAAAATGTGCTCAACTGCTATTGCTATACCGGTGGCTTTACGGTGGCGGCCTTGGCGGGTGGGGCTGGGCATGTCACGTCCATTGATTCGTCGGGGCCTGCGCTAGAGAAAGCCAAAGCCAATGTACTGCTCAATGGGTTTGATTTGTCATGCACGACGTTCATGGACGCCGATGTCAATGCTTCTCTGCGTGCTTTCATAGAACAAGGTCGGCAGTTTGATGCCATAGTGTTGGACCCGCCTAAATTTGCGCCCACTGCGGCGCATGCTGAGCGTGCTGCTAGAGCTTACAAGGACATCAATCGCTTGGCTTTCAAGTTGTTAGCCCCTGGTGGGGAGTTGTTTACTTACTCTTGTTCTGGTGGGATCAGTGCCGATTTGTTTCACAAGATTGTGGCTTCTGCGGGTACTGATGCGGGGGTGGATGGGTACATCAGTGAGAGGTTGCAAGGGGCGCCTGATCATCCGATGACTGTTTACTTTCCGGAAGGGGAGTATTTGAAGGGATTGGTG
>CAXNGF010000112.1:0-6428 GCA_964201905.1 Limnohabitans sp.
AGCAGCCCACCAAATGGCTTGCAACCCACTGCCCCCTGGCCAAAGAAAACCAGGTACCGTGGGCTTGGCAGCAGGCCCTGAGATTGCCATTATGAGCGCTGAAGGCGAGTTGTTGCCATCAGGCAGCACGGGCGAAATTGTGATTCGCGGCGACAACGTCACGCCGGGTTATGAGAACAACGACAAAGCCAATGCAGAAGCTTTCACCCATGGATGGTTCAGAACGGGAGACCAAGGTGTGATGGATGAACAAGGCTATGTCAGCATCACGGGCAGACTCAAAGAAATCATCAACCGCGGTGGCGAAAAAATCAGCCCGCGTGAAGTCGATGAAATTTTGATGGACCACCCCGCTGTGGCCCAAGTGGTTTGCTTTGGCATTCCGCATGACAAATTGGGTGAAGAAGTTGGTGCTGCCGTTGTCCTGCGCGAGGGCATGACGGCCACTGAAAAAGAACTCCGCGAATACACGGCCACCCGCTTGGCAGATTTCAAAGTGCCTCGCAAAGTTTTGCTCTTGGACGAAATTCCCAAAGGTGCAACTGGTAAATTGCAACGCATTGGCATGGCTCAAAAGCTCGGCTTGGCTTAAAGCCCATGGAACTTCAATCCTTTTTAGAACTGGGCCTTACTGGCACAGTGGTAGGCTTCATGGCTGGCTTGTTGGGCTTGGGCGGGGGCTTGCTGATGGTTCCTGTGTTGAGTTTTTTGTTGGGCAACATGGGTGTTGCCGAAGACTTGTCTATCAAAATGGCCATCGTCACTTCCATGTCAACCATTTTGTTCACGTCGATTTCAAGCGTGAGAACGCACCACAAATTGGGTGCTGTGCGCTGGGACTTGGTGAAAGGGTTGGCACCCGGCATTGTGATTGGCAGTGCCTTGGCCAGTCTGTGGATTTTTGTGGCCGTCAAAGGGGCCACCTTGGCCATTTTGTTTGGCGTGTTTGTCTCTTATTCGGCCTTTCAAATGTTCATGGACAAGAAGCCTAAGCCCTCGCGTCAAATGCCGGGATTTGTGGGTCAGTTGGGCATGGGGGGGCTGATTGGCATGATGTCTGGCTTGGTAGGAGCAGGCGGTGCATTTGTGAGTGTGCCCTTAATGGCATGGTGCAATGTGGCGATTCACAACGCCATTGGCACAAGCGCCGCTTTAGGTTTTCCCATTGCGCTTGCCAATGTCACGGGCTTTGCCATTAGCGGACTGAACTTAGACAACTTTCCGCCTGGCGCCATTGGCTATATTTGGTTGCCGGGCATGGTGGTCATTGCCTGTTTTAGCGTGGTCACTGCGCCCTTTGGCGCGCGCGCATCGCACAGACTTCCTGTGAAGAAACTGAAACGGGTATTTTCTTTCTTCTTGATATTTCTTGCTGCGTATATGTTTCACAAAGGCATGAACGCTGCTTGACGTTCTGGTTCAACGCGTCATTAAGTTCTGTTAAACGACGCACCATGGGGCTTGGTTGTGTACCAAGCCCATCCATAACGCCAAGCCTGAAGTCATGGCCAAGGCTAAGCCGGCCAATCGAATTCCCCAAGCGCCATCGCCCAAACTTTTGAGTTTTAGCAACAGCCATGGCGCAAAACCAAGACTTACACTGCTGCCCAAGGCAAAACAGAACATGCTAAGCGCCCCTTCAAATGCGGTGCCTGTGAGGGCCGCAACCATCAGTGCGGAGTAAAGCAGGCCGCAAGGCATGAAGGCCCACATGACACCCACAGCAACAGGCGCCACTTTGCCCAAGTTGGCATTCACACGGCGAATTTTGGCCCAAAGATGTTGGGCACTTTGATCAAGCCAAACAGGTTGCTTGGCTTGCCATACAAGTAGCAAACCCAGAACAACAGCACCTACATGTAGCATGCTCCACACTGGCCTGAGTGCCGCCGACTCTACCGTCAGCCAGCCCAAGGCCTGCACACTCAATGCTGCCAATCCACCCATCAGGCTGTAGCCCAACCAGCGGCCCGCTTGGAATGAAAACAGCGCCTTGCTTGGGTGTGGGCCTGCGGCATGGCCGATACCCGCGCAAGCAGCACCACACATGGCCACACAATGCGGTCCACCTGCCAAGCCCATGATCAAAGCTGTGAGGGCTAAGGAAGTCTGCATTCAAGAACTGTCAAGCTGTTCAGTGACTTGATTAAATGGTTTTTGAAAATCGGGTTCGATTGCGATCGGTTTGCAAGTACTTATCAAACACCATGGCCACACCACGAACAAAAAACCAGCCTACGGACGTGACTTGAAAACCACTCTGAGACAACTCTACCAAACCTTGTGTCTGCAAATTTTCTAGCTGGCTTAATTCAGGTGCAAAATATTTTCTAGAATCAATCAGCCAAGCTTCGTTGAATGAATTGAAATCAATGTGTCCTTGACACATGATGGTCATGATCCAGGCGCGACGAATCATGTCATCTCGCGACAAAACCAAACCCTTTACAACAGGCAAATGACCATGCTCCAGCATGTCCACATACTCATCCATGGTCTTGGCGTTTTGGCTGTAGGTGCCACCCATTCGCCCTATGGCCGACACGCCTAAACCTATCAAGTCGCAATCGGGTTGAGTACTGTAGCCTTGAAAGTTTCGGTGCAAGCGGCCTTGGCGTTTTGCCACTGCCAAGGCATCGTCTGGCAATGCGAAATGATCCATGCCTACATAAACATAGCCAGCATTCATAAGTGCATCCATAGACTTGGACAACATGTCAATCTTGCTAGCAGCAGGCGGTAATTCGGAAGCCAAAATTCTGCGCTGTGGTTTGAAGCGTTCGGGCAAATGCGCATAGGCATAGAGCGCAATGCGATCGGGTCGCAATTCGTTAACTTGCGCCAACGTGCGATCAAAGGATTCCGGCGTTTGCTTAGGCAGACCGTAAATCAAATCAATGTTGATGGATTCAAAGCCGATCGTGCGAGCCGAAGCCACCAAGGAAAACACCTGCGAAGCGGGTTGAATTCGGTGTACTGCTTTTTGCACTTCGGGATCAAAGTCTTGCACGCCAAAACTCAGGCGATTGAACCCTAACTCAAACAAAAACGCCAATCGAGTGTCGTCCACAGTACGAGGGTCTACCTCCACCGAGCACTCACCACCGGCCGTGAAGCTAAAGCTGCGCTTGAGCATGGCCATGAGTTCGCCCAACTCATCATTGTTTAAAAATGTAGGTGTACCACCGCCCAAATGCAACTGGCTGACTGACTGACCTGTGCCCATGACCTGTGTGTAAAGCTCTAACTCTTGGGTCAAGTAGCGTAAATAGGGTGCTGCTTTTTCGTGGTGTTTGGTGATGATTTTGTTGCAAGCGCAGTAGTAGCAAAGCGATTCACAAAAAGGAATGTGCACGTAAATGGACAAAGGCCCGTTTTTTTGAACAACACCTTGTTTGCGAAATTCCAAGGCTTGCCTCAAATCGCCTTGCGAAAAGGCCTCCACAAATCGATCCGCTGTAGGGTATGAGGTGTAGCGTGGGCCAGGAATATCAAAGCGGTTGAGCAATTCAGGGGTTAAAAAGGACATTCGGAATTTCCCACTACTTTCATGTTTCAAGGCTTTGTTAAATGTGCCTTTTCCTTCTTGGCTTGAACTTGACTTAAATCAAATTTAGGGCAATCTCACACGAAAAAAGAGTTTTGTAGAACATTGAGATGAATCAACTGGTTCAAGTAGGTATAAGCTCAAGCCTTGACTTGCCGCAATGCCAATTTTTTCAAATCGAGACTGCCATGAAACCTGAAGCCATCAAAGTCGCATGCTCCAACTGCAACTTGCGCGAACTCTGCATGCCCATGGGCTTGTCTGAAACCGATCTTGAACGCTTGGACGATTTGGTCGCTACACGCCGAAAAATCAAACGCGGCAGCACTCTGTTTAGCAATGGCGAAAAATTTACTTCACTTTATGCCATTCGCACTGGCTTCTTCAAAACCTGCCTAGCATCCGAAGATGGACGTGACCAAGTCACGGGCTTCCAAATGGCGGGTGAAATTATTGGCCTAGACGGCATTGTGAATGACCAACACAGCTGCGATGCCGTGGCCCTAGAAGACGCAGAAGTTTGTGTCTTACCCTTTGACCGAATTGAAGAAATTTCACGTGAAGTCACAGCACTTCAACACCATGTTCACAAAATCATGTCCCGCGAAATTGTGCGCGAACATGGCGTCATGTTGCTCTTGGGCAGCATGCGCGCTGAAGAGCGATTGGCCGCTTTCTTGTTGAACTTGGTCCAGCGCTTGCACTCACGAGGCTTTTCGCAAACTGAATTGGTCTTGAGAATGACCCGTGAAGAAATAGGCAGCTACCTTGGCCTCAAGCTTGAAACTGTCAGCCGCACATTTTCAAAATTTGTAGACGATGGCATTGTAGAAGTGAAGCAACGGCACGTTAAAATTTTGGACACCGAAGCTCTCCAAAGAATCGTCAACACGCAGCCACAATGTCATTAGGACTAACTCAGACATTTCATGACTTGGTAGCCACATATCTACCCCTGCACTTCACAATCTCATAACTGACTTAGCAGCAACCATCGCCTTTGTGTGTGCAATTGGGGGGCCGTTGGTCAATTGGCACAGGGCAACGGTTGACCTCAAAGGGCGACATAGACAGCAGCGTAGTAAGGCTGCTAGACACAATGGTCAGTGTCCAAAATACGAAAAATGACAAGGTGTAAACGCCTTGCCTCGAAAGCGCCATTTGATGTCCAAACCAGTGCATGTCTTCGGGGTCAAACATACCAAATACCACCACCTCTAAAAGTCCCGCCACTAAAAAAGCCGGCCATACGATCCACATGAGCCTTTGAGCAAGCATGTTTGTCTCCTTGTAGGATTTTGTAAGATGTAAATTGTTATTTTTTGGGTTCTGGCACCACACCCGTACTTGCATGATTGCGAGCTTGCATGGCAGGGGCCATGGCGGCCTCTAATTTGCCTTGATTTTCTATCGCATGACGAGGATTCAGTGCCTCTGTAGGTAGCACGGGGTCAGGAATGGTGATGGCCAAGTAAAGGGTGACAAAGGCTGCCACCACCACCACCGCTGGGCCGGCAATGATCATCCAAACCATGCCAAATGACCACCATGGTTTGACGGAAGAAGCATTTAGATTTTTCAAGGTACCGGTGTTCATCAGTTAGTTTTTCCAGAATGAATGTGCATCAGGGTTGATTAGCGTGGAATTAAGAAAACCGACTTTTCTTCTATCTTTTCACTGACTTTTCCATTTTCATCAAAAGCCTCTATGGTGAATTGAACGGGGTACTTGCCTGATAACGCAGAGCCATAAGGAACGTGCAAACGAACAGAGACCCAGCGCGATTGTGTGGACTCCACAAGCAAGTTTTCAGAGTCGATCATTACCTCTAAATCAATTAGGCCAGCTGCCAAAATAAGGAAATGTTGTCGTCTTTCTGCCGCGTTCATGATTTGCAGTCGATATACATTTTCGATGTGGCCGCCACTCACAATTCGCGCCAACGAGGCACGATCTCTAATGACATCGACCTTGAAGGATTTGCGTGCAAGCAAACTCCCAAATAACAAAGCAATGACCAACAACAAAATACCTGTGTAGATGAGAACACGCGGCCGAAAAACATGGCGCAGTGTTTGGGCAGAGGTCCAATGGTTTTCAATTGCATGTTGCGTAGAGAATTTAACCAAGCCACGCGAGTAACCTACTTTGTCCATCACAGTGTCGCAAACGTCGGCACAAGCACCACAGCCAATGCATTCGTACTGCAATCCTTTTCGAATATCAATGCCGGTGGGGCATACCTGCACACACAAACTGCAATCGACACAGGCTCCCAAATTCAAGGCGGAAAAATCAGCTTTTCTTGAGCGCGAACCGCGTGGCTCTCCTCGCTCTGAATCGTAAGTGACTATCAACGTGTCTTTGTCAAACATGGCACTTTGAAAGCGAGCATAGGGGCACATGTATTTGCACACCTGCTCGCGCATGAACCCCGCATTGCCATATGTTGCAAAGCCATAAAAGAAAACCCAGAAAACTTCCCAAGAAGACATGTTTCCTAAGAAGAACTCCATGCCCAAATCACGAATGGGGGTGAAGTAGCCTACAAATGTAAAACCTGTCCAAATTGAGAAGCCAATCCAAAGGAAATGTTTGTACCATTTCTTGACCAATTTTTCGAGCGAAAATTCTTGCGAATCAAGCCGCATGCGGGCGGTTCGATTGCCCTCCACTTTGCGCTCAATCCACATGAAAATTTCACTGTAAACCGTTTGAGGGCATGCAAAGCCACACCACAATCGGCCTGCAATGGTGGTAAACAAAAACAAAGCAAAAGCAGAAATCACCAACAAGCCAGTGAGATAAATAAAGTCTTGTGGGTAAAGCACAATACCAAAAATATAGAAGCGTCTAGCGCCTAAATCAAACAACACAGCT
>CAXNGF010000113.1:0-6398 GCA_964201905.1 Limnohabitans sp.
CTGGATGAACTGTTGGCAAAAGCATTTTGCAAGACGCTCATCATGATCAGGCCGGGCAACAAAAACGCCGTGTAGGGCACGTTGTCATACACCTTCACATGGTCCTCTAAGACATGGCCAAAAATCATCATGTACAAGACCGAGGTCAAAACAGGTGCAGCAATGGTTTGGAAGGCAACCTTCCAAAAGCGCAGCACCTCTTTGTACAACAACATGCGCCAGCCGCTCATGATTTGCCCTCGGCCATCACATCTAAAAAAACATCTTCCAAATCGGCCTTGCGGATTTCAACATCCTCAGCAACCAAGCCGGCTTGGCGAACCGCCGCCAAGTAGCTTTCAATTTCAACCGCATCGTGTGCAGGAAACTGAACAATGCGACCTGTGACGCGCGCTTTGGCCGCCAACTCAAGGGGCAATTGACCGTCTATTTTGAACCGCAACACGTTGCTAGAAGCCGATTTCAACAACTCAGAGGTGCTGGCCAAAGCCAACACTCGCCCTTGTTTGAGCATGGCCAAACGGCTGCACAGCGCTTCTGCTTCTTCCAAATAATGCGTGGTGAGCAAAACGGTATGACCTTCTCGGTTTAACTTGGCAATGAATTGCCACAGAGTTTGTCTGAGTTCGACATCAACTCCGGCAGTGGGCTCGTCCAGTACAATGACCCGTGGCTTGTGAACCAAAGCTTGCGCCACCAAGACACGCCTTTTCATACCACCGGAGAGCTGACGCATGTTGGAATTGGCTTTGTCTAGGAGGCCTAAGTTGTCCAGCAACTCATCAATCCAAGCATCATTTTTTTGAACCCCAAAGTATCCTGATTGAAAGCGCAAGGCTTCGCGAACAGTGAAGAAGGGGTCGAAAACCAACTCTTGGGGCACAACGCCCAACATGCGCCGCGTTTGAGCGTAATTCACTTGAACATCGTTGCCATGAACCATGACGCGTCCGTCTGTGGCCTTGGTCAGGCCCGCCAGAATGCTGATGAGGGTGGTTTTGCCGGCACCATTGGGGCCGAGTAGGCCAAAAAACTCACCCTCAGCAATGTCAAAGCTCACCTTGTTGAGTGCTGTGAAAGGCTGGCTGCCAGGATTTTTGGCAGGGTAAGTTTTGGATACGGATTGAAAAGAGATAGCGGGCATGAGCCCCTTATTTTATGGTCATGCGCTTTCGACCAACAGCTCTGACACACCATAGAGCAGGGCCAATTCGCGTAATTTGGGTGGGAATTGCTTGAATTTCAAAGTTTTTGACAAACTTTCGGCTTCTCGGCGGCATCCCAAGAGCACCGCAAGTGCCGAAGAATCAAAATCTGTCAATTGCCCGGCTTGGATCTCGACCTCTGCATCGGAGCTGTTGCGGATTTGCACCTGCAACTTGGCCAAGCTGGAGGCAGCATTGCCATGGCGCAAATCGGAGGGCAAAGTTAAGAGAGATGTGGACATGCATGCGGGGCTGAATGAGCCGCTGAATTAGGCTTTTTTAGCATTCGATTTATTGCGATCTGACAGGCTCTTGATTAAACCATCTACACCACCCGCATTGATTTCTTTGGAGAATTGTGAGCGGTAGTTTTCAACCAACCAAATGCCCATGACATTGAGGTCGAAAATTTTCCAGCCAGCACCTTCACCAGGTGTTTTTTCAAGGCGATAGTCAAGCTGTATGGGTTCAGCTCGGCCTCGCACTTCGGTTTGAACCACCAGGTTTTTGTCATCGGTTGCGCCGCGCAAAGGCTTGACCTCAATGACCTGGTCATTGATTTGGCTAAGCGCGCCAGAATAGGTGCGAATGAGCAACAACTTAAACTCTTCTTGCAAGCGATCTTGTTGCTCTGGCGTGGCCTTGCGCCAGCCCGGGCCGGTGGCTAAAGCGGTCATGCGGCGAAAATTGACATGCTGCATCAACTTGCTGTCGACCAATTGCATGATCTTGTTGATATCGCCGCCCTTGATGCTTTTGTCGGTGCGCACCGCATCCAAGGTTTCATTGGAGATGCGCTTGACAAATGCATCTGGGGCCTCATCTGCTGCCAGAGCAACACCTGAGCTGAGGGAGAAGCCCAAAGCCCAAATCAAGGGCCATAAAAAAGTGAAAAATTTGCGATTCATAAGGTGAGATCATAAAGAGCGTTTGACTCTTTAACGCGCGAGCTTCGAAAAAGTTGATTAAAGCACCAAGCTCAATTCTTCATGGACCCAAGGCTTTTAAGGCTTTGGCGGCTCCTGATTGGGTCTGACAACAGGCTGATTAGGGGCCAACATAGGCGCTGGCTTGTCTGGATCTTCATAGTCGTCGATCATGGGCGGATTGCCATCGTAAATATCGTTCAAACGCTTTTGCAAAAAGGCATCACGTGTGAATGTATAAGGGTCTAATGACGCTTGTTTGACAGCGTCAGACAAGGCCAAATAGCGCTCCCGCTTGTCTGTTAGGCGCAACAAGGTGAGGGTATTTCGCGCGGCAGTGTCTGCCAATTGTTGGCTGACATCGGTTTTGGCATCGATGTAAAGCCCCAGACTGTCGCGAATGGTAGAAGGTCCAAAGAATGGCAAAACCACATATGGGCCAGAGGAAACACCCCAAAACGCCATGGTTTGACCAAAGTCTTCTTTTTGTTTGTCAATCTTCAATTCGGTGGCCCAATCAATGATGCCCCCCAAGCCCAGGGTTGTGTTGATGCCCACGCGCATGGCATTTTTGGAAGCGGCTTCTATTTTCAATTGCGCCAGGCTATTGAAGAATGACATCACATCGCTTTGATTGCTGAAGAAATTGCTAATGCCTTTGCGAACCACCGTTGGCAACACTTGGCCGTAAATAACCGCAACCGGACGCAGCACCACATCATCGGCCAAGTCGTTGAAGACCGTCACTTTTCGGTTCAAAGGCTCAAGAGGATCCGTTGGATCTGGTCCTTTCAGTGACGCACACCCTTGCAGCAGCCATGTTGCTGCAATCAAAAGAACAAGGCGCCAGCGCCAGCACACTTTGATCATTTACTGCCTGTCGAAGGTGCCGCAGGATCAGCCGCTTTGCTGTACAAAAATTGACTGATTAAATTTTCCAAGACTACCGCCGATTGGGTAGATCCAATGTTGTCACCTGCCTCTAGGTTCTTTTCATCGGCGCCGGCCACAATGCCCACGTACTGTTCACCCAGCAAGCCACTGGTGAGAATTTTCAAAGAACTGTCTTTGGGAAAAGCGAATTGGTTTTTCAAAGCCAGGCTGACTTTGGCTTGAAAGCTTTCGCCGTCAAATTGAATGCCCTCAACCCGGCCGACCACCACGCCAGCACTTTTGACGGCTGCGCCATTTTTAAGGCCTCCAATATTGTCAAACTTAGCGGTCACAGTGTAATTTTTAGCCCAACTGTATTGCAACAAATTGGCCGATTTAAGCGCTAAAAATAGCACTGCCACCAAGCCAATTAAGAGAAACAATCCGACCCACACATCATTTTTTGAACGTTGCATCACGTCCTCCTTAAATGCTGAACATCATCACAGTGAGGATGAAGTCCAGTCCTAAAACAGACAACGAAGATATCACCACACTCCGGGTGGTCGCGGAAGCCACCCCATCGGGGGTGGGCTGAGCCACATAACCTTGCAGCAAGGCAATGAAGGTGACTGCCACGCCAAACACGACGCTTTTGATCATGCCATTGCCGACGTCCTTGAAAACGTCGACGCCGCTTTGCATTTGGCTCCAAAAAGAGCCTGCGTCCACGCCAATAAGCAAGACACCCACCACATAACCGCCCAATATACCGACAGCACTGAAAACAGCTGTGAGCAAAGGCAAGGCAATGATGCCGCCCCACAAACGTGGCGCTAAAATTCGCAACTTTGGATCAACGGCCATCATCTCCAAAGCAGTCAACTGCTCGCCAGCACGCATCAACCCAATCTCAGCGGTAATAGACGCGCCGGCTCTGCCTGCAAATAACAGGGCTGCCACCACGGGGCCCAGTTCACGCACCAGGCTCAATGCCACCAACAATCCAAGTGCATCGGATGCGCCATAGCGCTGCAAAGTGTAGTAGCCCTGCAAGCCTAAAACAAATCCGACAAAAAGACCCGAAACAGTAATGATGGCCAAAGAGTAATTGCCCAAAAAGTGCACCTGATCGCGAACCAGTCCAAAACGCTTTAAACAAGCACCCGACATCAAGGCCAATTGAGCGAATAAACGCGCACCGTAACCCCAATCCGCCAACTTTTGACGGAATGCATAGCCAAGTTCAGCGGGGTGTAAAAAGTTCATGCGGAAACACCCCCAAAATCTTCAGAGATGGGGGTGGCTGGATAATGAAAATGGACGGGCCCGTCACTGAGACCATTTACAAATTGGTGGATAAGCGGATCCGAAGTTTGTCTGAGCAAATCGGGCGTGCCTTGTGCCGCAACTTTGCCATTTGCCAAGACCACCACATGATCCGCAATTTGAAATGTTTCGTCAACATCGTGAGACACCACCACACTGGTGATGCCCAAGCTGTCGTTCAACCTGCGAATAAGCCTAGCCGCCGTGCCCAATGAAATGGGATCGAGGCCAGCAAAGGGTTCGTCGTACATCATGAGGTCAGGATCTAAAGCAATGGCGCGGGCCAATGCGACACGTCGGCCCATACCCCCCGAAATTTCGGAAGGCTTTAAGTTTCTAGCACCCCGCAAGCCGACAGCATCGAGCTTCATCAAAACAATGTCTCGCACCATGGACTCAGACATTTTTGTGTGTTCTCGCAAGGGGAACGCCACGTTGTCAAAGACATTCATGTCGGTGAACAACGCGCCAAACTGAAACAACATGCCCATGCGCCTGCGAGCTGCATAGAGTTTTTCGGTGTTCATCTGCCCCACATCTTGACCATCGAATGTGAGTTGCCCATTGAGCGCGCGGTATTGACCGCCAATTAAACGCAGTACCGTGGTTTTGCCACCACCCGATACGCCCATCAGGGCCGTGACTTTGCCTCGGGGAATACCAAATGAGATGTCGTTCAAGATCAAGCGATCCCCGTAGCCGAAGCTAAGGTTTTTCAGTTCAACCAGCAGTGGAGAGTTGGGCAATGTCATGTGTGGAAAAAACAAAAGCCGGGGTCGCCGGCTTTTGAAGGATAAGGCGTTCAGGTGAAGCTTGTGTAAACCTTGGGAAATTCACACAACTGCCTGTCTGCAGACATTTTAACGGGGTAAGTCGCTGGTTCCCATTAAGAATTCATCAACAGCGCGGGCAGCTTGGCGGCCTTCACGGATGGCCCAAACCACCAAGGATTGACCGCGGCGCATGTCGCCAGCCGCAAAAACCTTGGCCACGTTGGTGGCATAGCCGCCTGTGAACTCGGTGCTGGCTTTGGCATTGCCGCGGTTGTCTTTGTCCACACCAAACGCATCCAAGATGGTGGTGACCGGGTTGACAAAGCCCATGGCCAAGAAAACCATGTCGGCGGGGTACGTTTTTTCGGTGCCCGGCACGTTGACCAACTTACCGTCTTTGAATTCAACTTCGACTGTTTTCAAACCTGTGACTTTGCCTTTTTCGCCCACAAATTCTTGGGTAGAAATGGCAAACTCTCGGCTGCAGCCCTCTTCATGGCTTGAGCTGGTGCGCATCTTCAAAGGCCAATAGGGCCATGTCAAAGGACGGTTTTCCTCCTCGGGCGGTTGCGGCATCACTTCAAACTGGGTCACGCTCTTGGCGCCATGGCGGTTTGAAGTGCCCACACAATCGCTGCCGGTGTCGCCACCACCAATCACGATGACGTGTTTGCCATCCGCACGCAATTGGTCTTTGAACTTGTCGCCAGCGTTCACTTTATTTTGCTGCGGCAAGAATTCCATAGCGAAGTGAATGCCCGACAAATCACGGCCAGGGACATTCAAGTCGCGCGATTGCTCAGAGCCACCGGCCAACAACACAGCGTCAAACTCTTTCTGCAGTTGCTCGGGGCTGATGGTTTCTTTGGACCAGTTGGTCACTTTGGAGCCTTCGGGCAAATGACCCACCATGACGCCAGTTTTAAGGGTCACGCCTTCGGCCACCAACTGCTCTGCGCGGCGGTCGATGTGTGACTTGTCCATTTTGAAATCGGGAATACCATAGCGCAGCAAGCCACCAATGCGGTCGTTCTTTTCAAACAAAGTGACGTCGTGACCGGCGCGGGCCAGTTGCTGAGCTGCCGCCATGCCTGCAGGGCCTGAGCCCACCACGGCCACTTTTTTGCCTGTCTTGTGGGGGGCTGGGCGGGGTTTGACCCAGCCTTCTTGCCAAGCACGGTCAATGATGGCGTGCTCGATCGACTTGATACCGACGGCATCGTCGGCCACATTCAAAGTGCAAGCGGCTTCACAAGGTGCGGGACAAATGCGGCCCGTGAACTCTGGGAAGT
>CAXNGF010000114.1:0-6385 GCA_964201905.1 Limnohabitans sp.
CCTGTTGGGGCACCATAAAACACCGTGGGTTTGTGGTCCATCAGGCGCTTGAACGTGGCCTGGGGGGTGGGGCGCTCAGCCATCAACACCACACTGGCACCGACGCTTAAGGGGAAGGTGAGCGCGTTGCCCAAGCCATAGGCAAAGAATAATTTGGCCGCCGAGAAAACCACATCGTTAGCGCTTAAACCCAACACGCCTTTGCCGTACAACTGGGCTGTCCAATACAAATTGCCTTGCGTGTGAACCGTGCCTTTTGGGTTGCCGGTAGAGCCGGATGAGAACAGCCAAAAGGCAGGTTCTTCGGCATGTGTTTCAGCCGGCAAACTGGGGCCCGTGCTTGAAGCCAGTAAATCTTTGAAATGCGTGTGAACGGGTGGTAAGTCGCCCTCATGCCTTGAAACCACCACGTGCTTGATGCTCTTGTTGCCCTTCGATATGGCGGTGGTCAATGTGCCCAAAAGAGCCGATGACACCAAAGCCGCTTGCGCACGGCTGTTGTTGATCATGAAGGCATAGTCTTCAGGTGTGAGGAGTGTGTTCACGGCAACGGGCACAACACCAGCATACAAAGCACCCAAAAAGGACACCACCCAATCGGTGCTGTCATGCATCAACAAAAGAACACGCTCTTCGCGCTTGAGGCCCAACTTTCTTAAACCCGCCGCACAGGCGCGAATTTGATCTGCCATGCTGCTGTAGGTGAGCGTGCCCACATCGTCAATCAGCGCAGTCTTTTCTTTGCGGCTGTTGTTGGCAGCAATCAGGTACTGTGCAAAGTTAAATTGCGCTGGGGGTGCAGAAGGCAATGCCATGGCGATCTCCGTGATCAGATCAAAAATTTTGACGTATCTGCATTAAAACGCTTGGGCTTTCTGGCAACAAGCGGTATAAATGCATTATCTTGCTTGCTGACGAGTATGCAATAAAGTGCATGTTTTGTCTGCACTCAAAGTCTAGGGTTTTCCCTTTGGCTGAAGACCATATTTTGAATGGTTACTTGTTTTTTGGAGTTATCGGTGTCCGATTCATCGACCGCATTTGTTGAAGTTGGTGGCTCACTTGAGCCCTTGCGAAGCCCATTTTTAATGTCCTTGGGTGAGCGCGTGCGCAACTTGCGTTCGCGCAAAGGCATGACACGCAAAGCAGTGGCAATGGCCGCCGATGTGTCTGAACGCCACTTGGCCAATTTGGAATACGGCACAGGCAATGTGTCAGTCTTGGTGCTGCTACAGGTGTCTCATGCGCTGCAGTGCTCTTTGGCCGAATTGTTGGGTGACATCAGCACCAGCACACCAGAGTGGTTGCTCATTCGAGAGCTATTGAGTAAGCGCACAGAGTCTGATTTAAGACGTGCCCGAGTTCAGTTAACAGAAATGTTTGGTGAAAGCGGCGATGCTGCTGCACGGCGTACGCGGATTGCGCTCATTGGCCTTCGAGGTGCCGGCAAAACCACGCTAGGCCAGCGTTTAGCCGATGATTTGAATTTCCCTTTTATTGAACTTAGCCGCGAGATCGAAAAATTTGCAGGCTGCCAAATCAGCGAAATTCACAACCTCTATGGCGCCAATGCCTACCGCCGATACGAGCGCCGTGCCTTAGAAGAAGCCATTCAAATTTACCCCGAAGCGGTCATTGCGACGCCAGGTGGCTTGGTGTCTGATTCAGCCAATTTCAATTTGCTGCTGACGCATTGCACCACGGTATGGCTTCAAGCCAGTGCCAACGATCACATGGCTCGCGTGGCGGCGCAAGGCGACTTGCGCCCCATGGCCGCCAGCCCCGAAGCCATGGAAGATTTGAAGCGAATTTTGGAAGGCCGCTCGGCTTTCTATTCCAAAGCCGAGATCAGCATCAACACCAGCGCGCAAGATGTGGATGCCAGTTTCAAGCGCTTGAAAACTGAAGTACGCAAAGTCATTCAGTGGGTTGAGTAGATTTAGAAGACGCCTGCAAATACATAGGGTAAATACTTATTATTTGCATTAAGTTGCATGTTTAGTGCGTCGTCTTAATGCAGTAAACTGCATGTCATGGGCTTATACCCCAATTCTGGAGATAGACATGACAGCAACCCCCTTCGTTGATTACCAAACGACAGTCGACAACTACAAGCACATCACATTGTCATTTGTGGGTGCAGTTGCCACGCTGTCCATCAACATCGACGAAAACGCTGGCATTCGCCCAGGCTACAAACTCAAACTCAACTCCTACGACTTGGGTGTCGACATTGAACTTCACGACGCTTTGCAGCGCGTCAGATTTGAGCACCCCGAAGTTCGCACCGTGGTGGTCACCAGTTTGAAAGACCGTGTGTTCTGTTCTGGCGCCAATATTTTCATGTTGGGTGTCTCTACACATGGGTGGAAAGTGAACTTTTGTAAGTTCACCAACGAAACGCGCAACGGCATTGAAGATTCCAGCAAGTACTCAGGTTTGAAATTTGTGGCCGCATTGAACGGTGCATGCGCCGGCGGTGGTTATGAATTGGCCTTGGCGTGTGACGATATCGTGTTGGTCGATGACCGTTCTTCATCTGTGTCTCTGCCTGAGGTGCCTTTGCTAGGTGTGTTGCCCGGTACTGGTGGCCTCACACGCGTGACAGACAAGCGCCACGTGCGCCACGACTTGGCCGATATCTTTTGCACCAGCGTTGAAGGTGTTCGCGGTCAGCGTGCTGTGGACTGGCGCTTGGTGGATGCCATTGCCAAGCCCAACCAATTTCAGCAAGTTGTGCGCGAGCGTGCAGACAAATTGGCGGCCCAAAGCGATCGCCCTGTTTCTGAAAAAGGCGTTGCGCTCACACCCATTCAGCGCAACATGGAAGCCGACCTGATCAGCTACAACAATGTCACTGTTCAAATTGACCGTACCAAGCGTTTGGCCACCTTCACTGTCAAAGCGCCCGCATCTGCACAGCCCACAGACATCTCCGGCATAGTGGCTGCTGGCGCTCAATGGTGGCCTTTGCAAAGGGTGCGCGAACTCGACGATGCCATTTTGCATATGCGCACCAACGAACTCGACATCGGCACCTGGTTGCTTAAAGCCGTGGGCGATGCACAAGCCGTGTTGGCCAGCGACGCCACGCTTTTGGCACACAAAGACCATTGGTTCGTGCGTGAAACCATCGGCCATTTGCGTCGCACTTTGGCACGCTTAGACGTTTCTTCGCGCAGCATTTTTGCCATCGTTGAGCAAGGTACTTGCTTCGTGGGCACTTTCGCAGAATTGGCGTTCTGTGCAGACCGCACTTACATGTTGGCTTTGCCAGACGATGAAGCCAACGCACCCAACATCCAACTCAACGAATTCAACTTCGGTTTCTACCCCATGGTGAACGATCAGTCCCGCTTGGCCCGTCGCTTTGATGAAGAAGTGCCCGCCATGGAAGCTGCTCGTGGCGCCATTGGCAAAGCCCTCGATGCCAATGCCGCATTGGCACTCGGTTTGGTCACAGCAGCCCCCGACGACATCGACTGGGAAGACGAAATTCGCACGGCCCTTGAGCAACGTGCCTCGATGTCACCCGACGCTCTCACAGGTCTCGAAGCTAACCTGCGTTTTGCCAGCCAAGAAAATATGCTCACCCGTATTTTTGGCCGCCTGACTGCATGGCAAAACTGGATTTTTCAGCGCCCCAATGCAGTGGGTGAAAAAGGTGCCTTGAAAGTTTATGGCAAAGGCGAAAAAGTGCAGTTCGATATGAACCGCGTTTAAGTTTTTTGGTTTGATTGAGTTTGATTTAATTTTTTGAAAATGTTGTGCAGATTGCGACCCGGTGGTGCAATTTGCAACCCTAAATTCTTCCACCGTTGATTTTTGGAGTTCCCTATGTCAGGTATCAACTACAGCGAAAAAATTCCCAACAACGTTAACTTGTCCGAAGACCGCACTTTGCAACGTGCGCTGGAACAATGGCAACCTAACTTCATTAACTGGTGGGACGAAATGGGCCCCGAGGGTTCCAGGGATATGGACGTCTACCTTCGCACCGCCGTGAGCGTTGACCCGCAAGGCTGGGCACAGTTTGGTCACGTGAAAATGCGCGACTACCGTTGGGGTGTGTTTTTGAATCCGGGTGATCAAGAGCGCAAGATTCATTTTGGCGATCACATTGGCGAAAAAGCTTGGCAAGATGTGCCTGGCGAACACCGCGCCAACCTGCGCCGCATTATCGTGACCCAAGGCGACACCGAGCCAGCATCGGTCGAACAGCAACGCCATTTGGGCCTCACAGCCCCCAGCATGTATGACCTTCGCAACTTGTTCCAAATTAATGTGGAAGAAGGTCGCCACCTTTGGGCCATGGTTTATTTGTTGCACAAATACTTTGGCAAAGACGGCCGTGAAGAAGCCGACGCTTTGCTGCAGCGTAACAGTGGCAACGAAGACAACCCCCGTATCTTGCAAGCCTTCAACGAGAAGACCCCTGACTGGTTGTCTTTCTTCATGTTCACCTACTTCACCGATCGTGATGGCAAGTTTCAGTTGTGTGCTTTGGCCGAATCTGCATTCGATCCTTTGGCACGCACCACCAAGTTCATGTTGACCGAAGAAGCGCACCACATGTTTGTGGGCGAGTCCGGTGTGAGCCGCACCATCCAGCGCACTGTCGATGTCATGAACCAACTCAAAACCGATGATGTGGCCAAACTGCGCGCTGCTGGTGTGATTGACCTGCCCACCATTCAGCGTTACATCAACTTCCACTTTTCTGTCACCATTGACTTGTTCGGCGCCGACCAGTCGTCCAACGCCGCCACCTTTTACAGCTCTGGCCTCAAAGGCCGTTACGAAGAAGGCAAGCGCGCCGATGACCACGTGTTGAAGGGCAACACCTACAAAATTTTGGCCGTTGAAGATGGCAAGTTAATTGAAAAAGAAGTGCCCATGTTGAACGCATTGAACGAAGTGCTGCGCGACGACTACATCACCGATTCCAAAGGTGGTATTGATCGCTGGAACCGTGTCATTCATAAGGCTGGCATTGACTTCAAACTCACAGCGCCTCACAAAGCGTTTCACCGCAACATTGGCTCTTTGTCGGGCTCCAAAATCACGCCCGATGGCCGTGTGGTGACCAGCGAAGAGTGGATGGCCAAAGTGGGCGAGTGGTTGCCTACCAACGAAGACCGCGCCTATGTGGGCAGCCTGATGGGCCGTGTGGTCGAGCCAGGCAAATTTGCCAACTGGATTGCCCCTCCTGTGATGGGCATCAACCGCCAAACTGTAGACTTCGATTACGTTCGTTTCAGCTGAGAATTGAATCAAAAGATTCAACACTTGCCATGACCACAGAAGCCGTTTTAATTCAGCAGCACCTGATTGATCCAGAGATCTGCATTCGTTGCAACACTTGCGAGGCCACATGCCCCGTCGGTGCCATCACGCATGACTCTCGGAATTATGTGGTCGATGCTGACAAATGCAATCTGTGCATGGCCTGTGTGCCGCCATGCCCCACGGGCTCCATTGACAATTGGCGCAGCATGCCCAAGGCCAAGGCCTATTCCATTCAAGAGCAACTCACTTGGGACGATCTGCCGGTGGCGTTGGGCGATGCAGATTTGCTAGCCATGGGTATCAATCCTTCTGCGGCATTAGCCCCCACCAGTGCAACTGCACCCGCCCCTGATGCCCTGAGTTCGTCAGGCGAGGCAGTGTTTAATTCCGCTGCCTATGGCGCCACTTTGCCGCCCTGGTCTGCGGCCCACGCCTATACCAACTTGTATGGCCCTAAATCGCCCACAACGGCCACCGTGGTGGGCAACTTCAAAGTGAACGAAGCGGGCACCACCAACGAAACGCATCACATCGTGATTGATTTCGGCAGCATGCCTTTTCCTGTGTTGGAAGGGCAGTCTGTGGCCATCGTGCCACCCGGTGTCGATGCATCTGGCAAGCCGCACCATGCTCGCCAATACTCCATTGCCAGCCCGCGCAACGGCGAGCGCGCCGGCTACAACAATGTGTCTTTGACGGTGAAGCGCGTCATCGAAGATCACGAAGGCAAACCCGTTCATGGCGTGTGTTCCAACTACTTGTGCGATGTGAAAGTGGGCGACGCCATCCAAGTGATTGGCCCGTTTGGCAGCAGCTTCCTGATGCCCAACCACCCCAAGTCCAACATTGTGATGATTTGCACCGGTACCGGCAGCGCGCCGATGCGCGGCATGACCGAGTGGCGCCGCCGTCTGCGTCAAACTGGCAAGTTTGAGGGCGGCAAACTCATGTTGTTCTTTGGTGCTCGCACACAACAAGAGTTGCCTTACTTTGGCCCGCTGCAAAAGTTGCCCAAAGATTTCATTGACATCAACTTTGCCTTTTCACGCACGCCGGGTCAGCCTAAGCGTTATGTGCAAGACGCCATGCGCGAGCG
>CAXNGF010000115.1:0-6360 GCA_964201905.1 Limnohabitans sp.
ACCAAAGCATCAACAATTTTTTTGCCAAAGAACTGATAACGCACTAACACCCAGGCTACCAGCAAGCCAAACACCACATTGACCAAAGCAGCAATCAAAGATGCGCCAAAGGTAAGGCGATAGGACGCCATGACACGTGTTCCTGTGACAGCATCCCAAAACTGATCCCACGTCAGCGTGAACGTTTTGAAAACCAAGGCAGACAAAGGGATGAGCACAATCAAACAGAGGTACATCAAGGTGTACCCCAAAGTGATTTTGAAACCGGGCAATACCCGGGCGGGCGCCCTGCGCTTGGCAGGGGCCGCCGCAGCGGAACGAGAGAGCATGAATTACTTAACGGTGTACAGCTTATCGAAATTGCCGCCGTCGTTGAAGTGCACTTTTTGCGCTTCAGCGAAAGAGCCAAACACTTCGTTCACTGTGAACAACTGCACAGGCTTGAAAGTTTTGCTGTATTTTTTCAAGATGGCGGGATTGCTAGGACGCAAGGCGTGCTTGGCAGCGATCTCTTGCGCTTCATCAGAGTAAAGGTAGTTCAAATAAGCTTTGGCCACATCGCCAGTGCCTTTTTTGTTCACTGTGCGCTCAACGACAGCCACTGGGTTTTCGGCCACGATGCTGATGGAGGGATGAACCGCATCCACTTTGCCTGCACCAAATTCGTTGTCGACAGAAATGACTTCAGACTCAAACGTGACCAGTACATCGCCAATGTTGCGTTGCAAGAAGATGGTGGTGGCATCTCGACCACCCTTGGCCAACACGGGCACGTTTTTATAGAGCTTGGCCACAAAGGCTGCAGCCTCAGCTTCGCTTCCGCCCTTTTTGCGCACATAACCCCATGCCGCCAAATAAGCCATGCGGCCGTTGCCGCCGGTTTTGGGGTTGACCACAATCACTTGAATGCCAGGCTTGATGAGGTCGTGCCAGTCTTTGATATTTTTAGGATTGCCCTTGCGCGTTAAAAACAGCATGGTCGAGCTGGTGGGGGATGCGCTGTGAGGAAAACGTTTGGTCCAGTCAGTTGCAACGATGCCTTTGCTGGCCAAAAAGTCGATGTCGGTGGTGGTGTTCATGGTCACCACGTCGGCATCTAAGCCGTCATTGACTGCGCGAGCCTGCGCACTTGAGCCACCATGGGCTTGGTCTATCTTCAGATCTTTGCCTGTGGTCTTTTTGTAATTGGCCACGAAGGCGGCGTTGTAGTCTTTGTAAAACTCGCGGGCTACGTCGTAAGAGGCGTTGAGCAAAGTTTGGGCAGAAACATTCAAGCCGGATAAGGACAACACGGCCACTGCTGCAATAGATTTGATCTTGTTCATGGTGAATCTCAAAAGAGTAAGGGTGGGATTGTGAAACCCCCTCTTCAAAACTCAAAAGAATCATTTGTTGTTTGTTTATACAAATAATTCATATAGAGCGAAATACGCTTCTAAATCAACCAACCAAACAGATTTCGGATTTAAATCAGGCCACCAAGGCTACCGACTTCACTTGCGCCCAAACAGGCATACCAACTTCCAAGGCCAAATCGCCGACTGCCCGCTTGGTCACTCGGGCGATCAGCTCCTCAGCGCCACACTTCAAAACCACCATGACTTGCGAAGGGTGCGCATCGGGCGTGATACTTTGAATGCTTCCGCAAAGTTGGTTTTGAATGCTGGTGTTTTGCGGTTCAGAAGTTGCCAAACTGACGTCTCGCGCCAAGATGCGAATGCGTACGACTCTGCCAACTGGCAAACCTGCATCTCGCATCCACACAGCGCCTCCGTCAAAGTCAACGCGTGACAGATGCCAATGCTCATCAACAGCGCCAATGTGACCTGTGATCAATGCGCCAGCATCTTCGCCCACCACAACAGGATTCACCACTTGTGTCAGTACTTGGCTCACAGGCCCCTGCGCTTTGACATGCCCCTTGTCCAATACCACCAAGTGATCGGCCAAGCGTGTCACCTCTTCAGCTGAGTGTGTGACGTACAACATGGGTATCTTCAGGTCATCACGCAAGACCGCAAGCCAAGGGAAAATTTCCTGACGGCGCGCGGCATCCAATGACGCCAAGGGCTCGTCCATCAAAAGCAATTGGGGCTGCATGGCAATGGCACGCGCAATGGCCACACGCTGGCGTTCACCACCCGACAGTTCGTTGGGCATGCGTTGCAACAAACTGCCAATACCCAACAACTCAATCGACGCCTTCAAAGCTTTGGCAGCATCTGACTGCGCAATACCTTGAGAGGCCAATGTACGCTTCAATCCAAAATTCAAGTTGTCCAACACACTGAGATGCGGCAACAAACTTGACTCTTGAAACACATATCCCAAAGGCCTCTGCCAAGTGGGCAAACAAATTCCTTGCGTTGTGTCCTGCCAAATGTTTTCGCTAATTTGAATGCGGCCATTTTGGTTTTTATCCAAACCCGCTACCGCGCGCAACAAACTTGTTTTACCAGAGCCGGAAGGGCCAAAAATGGCAGTGATGCCTTGCCCTGGCAATTGAATGTCTAGGCTCAACTCAAACGCTGAACGTGCAATGTTGATGTGAAGGTGAATCATCTTCACATCACTTGCCTTTGACGCCGATTCATCAAGGCCAAGGCCAACAGCACCACAAAAGAAAAGACCAACATGCCAGCTGCTAAAACATGCGCTTGCGCATATTCCATGGCCTCTACATGCCCATAAATCTCTGTCGACACCACACGAGTTTGGCCAGGAATGTTGCCGCCAATCATGAGCACCACCCCAAACTCACCGACGGTGTGTGCAAAAGTCAGTATGGCCGCAGTGACCATGCCAGGTTTGGCCAAGGGCAAAGCAACTGAAAAGAATGCATCCACAGGGCTAGCACGCAAAGTAGCCGCAACCTCCATCGGTCGAGAACCAATGGCGTCGAAAGCGTGTTGCAGCGGTTGCACGGCAAAAGGTAAAGAGAAAAGGATGGAGCCGATTAGCAAACCTGTGAATGTGAAAGACAACACGCCCCACCCCATAGACTGAGTGAATTGCCCTAAGGGTCCATGCGGCCCCATCACAACAAGCATATAAAAACCCAACACCGAAGGTGGCAACACCAAGGGCAAAGTTACCAAGGCGTGAATGGGCGCACGCCATGCCGATTGCGTTTGCGAGAGCCACCAAGCCAAAGGCGTAGCCAAGACCAGCAGCAAAAGGGTGGTCAGCGTGGCTAACTCGAAGGTGAGTTGAATGGCTTGCCAGGATTCGGGCGTCAAATTCATGCGCACAAGTTTACGACGAAGTTCCTCAAACCCACTTACTTGCCTATTTTCGCCATGTGTTGGATATAACCGACACCAGAAATTCCTGAGAGCGCTATCTTTGCGCGTCATGAAAAAAATTTGGGATATTTCCCCACCCGTAGACGCAAGCAGCCCAGTCTTTCCGGGCGACACACCATTTCAACTGCAGTGGACAGCTGAAATTTCACCGCGATGTCCGGTGAATGTGAGCGCCATAAGGCTGTCTCCTCACGTCGGTTCGCACGCCGATGCGCCTTTGCACTATGACCCTTCTGGCGCAGCCATCGGCCAAGTTGATTTGCAAACCTTCATTGGCCCATGCCGGGTGATCCATGCCATAGGCGTTGGACCACTCGTCCATTTGCAAGATTTAGTCCACAAACTCAAGCATGTGCCAGAACGCGTTTTAGTCAGAACCTATGCCCAATTTCCCGAGCAAGAATTCGACTCCCACCTCACAGCTTTTGCACCTCAAACCTTAACAGCCCTGGCCGACTTGGGCGTGAAGTTAATCGGCATCGACAGTGCCAGCATCGACCCTGCCGAAAGCAAAACATTGGACAGTCACCAGGTCATCAGGGCGCGCAACATGCGCGTACTTGAAAACCTGCAACTTGACCACATTGAAGAAGGCGATTACGAACTGATCGCTCTGCCTCTCAAACTCATGAGTGCGGACGCAAGCCCTGTACGCGCTATTCTCAGAGAACTCTGAAAACAACATGCACACTACAACCAACACTCTGGCCGAATGTCAGTCACTGGATCAACAAGATCCACTTCGTTCACTGCGTGATTTGTTCCAAGTGCCTGAGGGCGTGATTTACCTTGACGGCAACTCTCTTGGGGTATTGCCCAAAGCAACACCCGCACGGGTAGCGGCCGCCGTGACACAAGAGTGGGGCCAAGACCTCATCCAAAGTTGGAACAGTGCGGGCTGGTTTCAAATGCCACTTAAAGTGGGCAACAAAATTGCTCGTCTCATTGGTGCAAAAGATGACGAAGTAGTCGCAGCCGACAGCACTTCTATCAATTTGTACAAAGTGTTAAGTGCGGCGCTTTCCATTTCACAAGCCGATCATCCAGAGAAAACAATTATTCTGAGTGAGCGCACCAATTTTCCCACCGACCTCTACATTGCAGAAGCTTTGTGCAAAGAGCGCGGCTTCACCCTGAAGTTGGTCAATGCAGAAGAACTGCAAAGCGCATTGCAACATGACGTTGCCGTGTTGATGTTGACCCATGTGAACTACCGCACAGGCTCCATGTTGAACATGGAAGCTGTGACAGCATTAGCGCACAGCGTAGGTGCTTTGATGGTGTGGGATTTGGCACACAGCGCAGGTGCTGTGCCTGTTGATTTGAATCTCTCGCAAGCAGACTTTGCTGTAGGTTGCGGCTACAAATACCTGAACGGCGGCCCTGGTGCGCCTGCCTTTGTTTGGGTCCATCCAAAGCACACCGATCGCTGCTGGCAACCTCTGAGTGGCTGGTGGGGACACGCTGCACCTTTTGAATTTACACCGGACTACAAACCAGCCACCGGCATTGCACGGTACCAATGCGGCACGCAACCGATGCTTAGTTTGATCGCGCTCGACACCGCCCTAGATACATTTTTAAACATTGAGAAACTGGGCGGTATGCGTGCATTAAGAAAAAAATCTTTGGCGCTTACAGGCCTTTTCATGCATCTGGTCCATGCACAACTTGCAGACCACGGTTTTGGCATTGCAACGCCCATTGAAGAGGATTTGCGAGGCTCACAAGTCAGCCTAACTCGAAGTGAAGGCGCTTACGCCATTGTGCAAGCCTTAATTGCACGAGGTGTGATTGGCGATTTCAGGGCGGGCGATGGCCAAAGCGAACCTGATATTTTGCGATTTGGCCTAGCGCCTTTGTACACAAGATTTGCCGATGTATGGCATGCCGTTCGGCACTTGAAAGAAGTGATGGACAGCGGCGATTGGCAACAGCCGCGTTTTTCACAAAAAAATACTGTCACTTAGTTCTTTGAAAGTACACCATGTCCGGATGCCCTTTTAGTCCAAACGCCAGCGAGGTCACATCCGATTCAACCGAGGTGATTCTTGCGTCGCAAGATGAAAACGCTCAACTCGACTTCAGCCAATCGATGAGCTACGGCGATTATTTACAGCTGGACGCCATTTTGAACGCGCAGAAACCGCGTTCGCCAGATCACAATGAAATGTTGTTTATCGTGCAACACCAAACCAGCGAGTTGTGGATGAAACTCATGTTGCATGAGACAAGCGCCGCCATTCAACACATTGACAATGATGAATTGCCCGATGCCTTCAAAATGTTGGCTCGTGTTTCACAAATCATGTCGCAACTGGTTCATGCTTGGGATGTTTTGGCCACCATGACACCACCCGAATACAGTGCCATCAGACCTTACCTGGCCCAATCAAGCGGTTTTCAAAGCTGGCAATACCGATGCATCGAATTCTCGATGGGCAATAAAAATTCCGCCATGTTGCTGCCACACACGCATCGACCCGATTTGCATGCCATTGTAGAAAAAGCCTATCAGGCACCCTCCCTATATGACGCTTGCCTGAAATTGCTAGCCCGCAAAGGATTGCCAATTCCGCAAGACTACCTTAAGCGTGACTGGCGGCAGTCCTATACAGCCAGTGCCCAGGTGGAAGAAGCTTGGCTGGTGGTTTATAGGAATCACAAACAGCACTGGGATTTGTATCAATTGGGCGAAGAATTGGCCGATTTAGAAGACGCTTTTAGGTTGTGGCGATTCAGGCATCTGACCACCGTTGAACGGGTCATTGGTTTTAAAAAGGGAACGGGGGGGACAGGTGGCGTCAGTTATTTGCGCAAGATGCTCGACGTGGTTCTTTTTCCCGAGATTTGGTCGCTTCGTACAAGCCTATAATGGTCAGCCATTGAAAACTCGTGATGTAATACGTTAACTTTTTTCGTAGTTGGAGTTCCCATGATGCGTTCCCCTCTTTCGGGTCGTTTTCCCTTTGCTAATTCCACTCTTATTTCTGTGGCTCTTTGCCTTGGTCTTAGCAGCGCTATGGTGGCCTGTAAAAAACCAGATTCTGAAGCT
>CAXNGF010000116.1:0-6359 GCA_964201905.1 Limnohabitans sp.
TTCATGGAACCCATTGAAGCACCGGCCCGCTAACAAGCATAATTGCACCTGTTCATCGCAAGAGATTTCAAGGAAACAAACATGGCATCCGTCAACAAAGTCATTCTGATCGGCAACTGCGGCCGTGACCCCGAAATTCGCTACCTGCCCTCTGGCCAGGCCGTGGCCAATATCAGCATCGCCACCACCAGCCGCCGCAAAGACCGCACGTCTGGTGAAACGGTTGAAGACACTCAATGGCACCGCGTCACCTTCTATGACCGCTTGGCTGAAATTGCCGGCGAATATGTCAAAAAAGGCCGGCCCATTTACATCGAAGGCCGCCTGAAATACGGCAAATACACCGACCAAGCCGGCGTTGAGAAAAACACCGTCGACATCATTGCCACCGAAATGCAATTGCTTGGCGCCCGTGAAGGCATGGGCGGCCCCAGTGGTGGCGATGAAGATGGCGGCGCACCTGCGCGTCGACCCGCTGCAACTCGCCCAGCCGCTGCTGGCGCCCCAGCTGGCAAACCTGCCGCCAAGCCTGCCAGTGGTTTTGACGACATGGACGACGATATTCCGTTTTAAGCCGTTATCAGTTGTTCATAGCCGCAATGCTGCCATGACACCCATTGATCTGTTGAATGTGTTGCGGGGCTAGAACGAACCATGGAACTTCGGCAGTTGCGTGCGTTCGTTAAAGTGGTCGAAGTCGGCAGCATCAGCCGAGCCGCGCTTGACTTGAATGTGGTTCAGTCTGCTCTCAGTCAACAAATTACCAAGCTTGAAAGCGAGCTGTCTACGCGGCTCCTTCAGCGCTCGCCTCAGGGCGTCACACCGACCGAAGCGGGCGTCGCCTTTTTCCGCGAAGCCCAACTCACGCTAAGGCATGCTGAACAAGCCGTTCGCGCTGCCCAAGAATCGCGCTTGTCTGGCACCGTCAGTGTGGGCATGGCACCCACCACGGCCGCGGTGTTGGGCATGCCTTTGATGCGTGCCCTGAGAGAGCGTTATCCTGATGTTCGTCTGCACATGGTGGAAAGTTTGTCTGGCCACCTGACAAGCATGTTGAATGCGCGCCAGCTAGATTTAGCGGTTTTGTTTGACTCCCATCTGTTGCCCAGCCCCGATTTGAAAACAGCGCGACGCTGGAGCGTCATGCCGCTTTTAGAGGAGGATTTGTTCTTCATCAGCGCCAAAAAGAACACCCGCGCAAAAATGCCCAACACCCTCAAATTGAGCCAGTTGAAGCATGAGGCGCTCATTTTGCCAACGGGACCGCATGGCCTCAGAAGTACGCTCGATGCCGCCTTCGCAAGGATCAAACTGGTGCCCAATGTGGTCTTGGAAATTGACTCATTGGCCTTGCTGATGGATGCTGTCGATGCAGGCTTGGGCGCCACTCTGCAACCTTGGGCCGCTGTGGCCAGATTTCCTGATGCCGGGCAAAGGTTCCACATGGCACGCATTTCGACAGCCAATGTCCAGCGCGTCAATGTGCTTTGCAGTTTGTCCGAGGATGAATTGTCGCCGGTTGCTTTGGCAGCGCGCGTGGTTTTGAAAGATTGCGCTCAGCAACTTGTCTCCCAAGGGGTTTGGACCGGCGCGCGCGTCACGTCCTAATTGAGAGTTCGTGTGAGGGGTATCACTTTTATTGATACCCCAATCCTTTTGGGGCTGATCAATGGCCCTTGATGGCAGTTAAAGTGACAAGCATCACAATAACATTCATCGAAAAAGGGACACCATGGACTTGCAACTCAAAGACAAAACAGCGCTTGTGACAGGTGCCAGCGTCGGCATTGGCCGCGGCATTGCCAAAGCTTTGGCCGCAGAAGGCGTGAAACTGGCCATCTCAGCACGCCGCGCCGACAAGTTGCAAGAAGTGGCCGATGAAATCGTGGCGGCCGGTGGTTATCGTCCCGTCATCATTGAATCAGACCTTTATCCTGAAGACGCTGCCGCCAAACTCACGTCGGCTGCCATTCAAGGCTTGGGCCATGTTGACATCTTGGTCAACAACGCAGGCGGTTCACGCAGCTTCAAAGATTTGCATGTGAGTGAAGAAGCTTGGCAGGAGGCCATGACACTGAACTTTCACCGCCCACGCCAAGTGGCCGATGCCTTGGTGGATCAAATGATTGCGCGCAAATGGGGCCGCATCATCAACATCACTGGCAAGAGTGAGCCCGATCATGTGAACGGTGCTTTCTGTGCCAAGGCCGGTATTCACAGTTGGGCCAAAGGCTTGTCACGCATGGTGGGCCTGCATGGCATTACCGTGAACTGTATCCCGCCTGGCCGAATTCACTCTGAGCAAATTTTTCGCAACTACACGCCTGAATACCGCCAGTGGCAGTGCGAAAACGAAATCCCCATGGGCCGCTATGGCGAACCCGAAGACATGGCCAATTTAGTGACCTTCTTGTCATCGCCTTTGGCCAGCTACATCACGGGTGCTGTGATTCCAGTGGACGGCGGTTTGCGCCGCTACCAGTTCTAAATGTCGGAGTACCTTTCATGAGCCTGGATGTTTTGGTCATTGGGGGTGGCAACGCAGCCTTGAGTGCGGCACTCATGGCCCGCGAAGCAGGGGCCAGTGTCATGGTGCTTGAGTCTGCGCCTCGCGAATGGCGTGGTGGCAATTCCATGCACACCCGCAACTTGCGCTGCATGCACGATGCGCCCCAAGATGTGTTGGAAGAAGCCTATTCTGAGGAAGAGTTTTGGCAAGATCTGCTGAAGGTGACCGGCGGCCTGACCAACGAGCACATGGCGCGTTTGGCCATTCGCCATTCGCACCACTGCAGGCCTTGGATGGTCAAGCACGGCGTTAGATTTCAACCCTCACTGTCAGGCGCTTTGCATACGGCACGAACCAATGCCTTTTTCATGGGCGGTGGCAAAGCCTTGATCAATGCTTATTACAGAAGTGCAGAAAAGTTAGGGATCCAAATTCAGTACAACGCTGAAGTCAATGAAATCGACATTGAAAATGGCGTTTTCAAGGCTGCAATCGTGACTCACAAAACGCCTACGGGCGAGCTACTTCGAACAGAGCGAGTGACCGCCAAAACATGTGTGATGGCTGCTGGTGGTTTTGAATCCAACTTGGGCTGGCTGCGTGAAGCTTGGGGTCAAAATGAGCTGGGTGAATTTCCAGCCGACAATTTTTTAATTCGAGGTACCAAATTCAACCAAGGCACATTGCTCAAGCACCTGCTGAATGCGGGAGCCGATCAAATTGGCGATCCTACCCAAGCGCACATGGTGGCCATTGATGCTCGCGCACCTTTGTACGACGGCGGCATTTGCACGCGCATCGACTGTGTGTCTTTGGGCGTGGTGGTGAACAAAAACGCTGAGCGGTTTTACGACGAAGGCGAAGATTTTTGGCCCAAGCGCTACGCTATTTGGGGCCGCTTGGTGGCTCAGCAACCAGGTCAAATTGGCTTCTCCATTTCAGATGCCAAGGCAGTGGGTCGCTTTATGCCGCCGGTGTTTGAAGGCACCGTTGCGCAAACGCTGCCAGAACTTGCGCAAAAGCTAGGCTTGAATGTGGCCACCTTCATGGCCACCTTGAACGCCTACAACAAAGCTTGTGTGCCCGGCCATTTTGACCACACCGTGTTGGACGATTGTCATACCGAAGGCCTGTCGCCTGCAAAGACACATTGGGCCTTGCCACTTGATACAGCACCCTTTTATGCCTATCCCGTTAAACCGGGCATCACCTTCACCTATTTGGGCTTGAAAACCGATGACACCACAGCCGTCCGCTTTGACAATCAGCCAAGCCCTAATTTGTTTGTGTCTGGCGAGATGATGGCCGGCAACGTTTTAGGCAAAGGCTACACCGCAGGTGTTGGCATGACCATTGGCACGGCTTTTGGCCGTATTTCTGGGCAGCAAGCAGCACGGGCTGCTTTGGGCATTCCTGACGCGGTGCCACGTTTGGCAACACAGGTGATGCAAGGCACAGCTGACAGGGATACGCGCGTTACCGCTTGAATACAACACCATGCAAACACTTCAACAACTGACTCAAGAAGCGCAGGCTTTGGCGCGCGGTGAAATCGTTTTAACGGGCGCTGAAAAAGAGGTGGCGCGGCAACTTCAAATTTGCAATGGCTGCCGCTATTGCGAAGGCTTCTGCGCAGTGTTTCCCGCCATGACGCGGCGCTTGGAATTTGGCAAAGCAGACATTCATTATTTGGCCAATTTGTGCCACAACTGCGGTGCGTGTTTGCACGCTTGCCAATATGCGCCGCCGCATGAATTTGCCATCAATGTGCCTAAGTCGATGGCCACGGTGCGTGGACAAACCTACGCAGATTACGCTTGGCCCAAAGCCTTGGGCGGACTCTATAAAAGCAACGGCCTGACTGTGTCAATGGCCTTGGCCTTCAGCTTGAGTTTGTTTTTGATCTTGGCCATTCAAAGCAACGGCACGCTTTGGGGTGGCCCTGTGGAAAATAGTTTTTATGCCATCTTCCCTCACAACCTCATGGTGAGCATGTTTGCGCCTATTTTCCTGTGGTCTGTATTGGCTCTGGCTTTGGGTGTGACAAAGTTTTGGCGTGAAGTCACGCCGGCTACCAGTGGTGCACCTTTGAGTTCGCCAGCAGCCACTGAGGCGGCGCACGATGTTTTGCGTTTGAAATACTTGGGCGGTGGCCATGGCGATGGTTGCAACAACGAAGACGACGCTTTCACGCTAGCGCGCAAACGCATGCACCACCTCACGTTCTATGGTTTTATGTTGTGCTTTGCCGCTACCAGCGTTGCCACCCTGTATCACTACGCGTTTGGTTGGCCTGCACCTTAGGACTTCACCAGCTTGCCCAAAATATTGGGCACCGTGGGGGGTATTTCATTGGCGCTGGGCACCTTGGGTTTGTGGCGCTTGAATTTGGCGCGCGACCCTCAGCATGGCGATGTTCAACAGCGTCCCATGGACCGCGGATTCATTGCCTTGTTGTTCTTCATCAGTGTGACTGGCTTGGCTTTGATGCTGTCCAAAAACACCGCTGCCATGCCTGTGTTGTTGGCTGTGCATTTGGGCACCGTCATGGCCTTGTTCTTAACCTTGCCCTACGGCAAATTTGCGCACGGTATTTTCAGAACAGCAGCGCTACTGAGGTTTGCAGTTGAAAAGAGGCAGCCCAGCAAGCTAACTTTGGGTTCTGAATAAGATCATGTCAAGGTCACAGCCGAGTTGATCACGCCACCGCCTAAGCAAACTTCGCCGTCATACAACACGGCACTTTGACCCGGCGTCACAGCCCATTGGCTTTCATCAAACGACAAGCCAAACTCAGCCGCATTGGGCGACACCAATGCGCAGTGTGCATCGGCTTGTCGATAGCGTGTTTTAGCTGCATACATGCCTGCTGTAGGTGCACTGCCTGAACACCAACTGGCGTCAGCAGCCTCAAGTTGAGGTGACAAGAGCCAAGGGTGATCATGCCCTTGCACCACCCATAAAATATTTTTTTCCATGTCTTTGCGAGCCACAAACCAAGGCGTGTGTTCGCCCCCACCCCGCTGCGCGCCTTTGGCTTTGATGCCGCCAATGCCCAAGCCTTGGCGTTGGCCCAAGGTGTAAAAACTCAAGCCCACATGCTTGCCAATGGTTCGGCCTGTTTCATCTTTGATGAGGCCAGGTTCTTTGGAAATGTAGCGATTTAAAAAATCCCTGAAGGGACGCTCGCCAATGAAGCAAATGCCTGTTGAGTCTTTCTTCTTGGCGTTGGGCAAACCAATTTCTTCGGCAATTTGTCTAACCTGCTTTTTGAGCAACTCACCCACCGGAAATAAAGTTTTAGACAGTTGCGCTTGATTCAATCGGTGCAAAAAATAACTTTGGTCTTTGCTGTTGTCCAAGCCTTTTAGCAATTCATGCCGACCCTTCGATTCGTTCAAGCGAACGCGCGCGTAATGGCCTGTGGCAATTTTTTCTGCACCAACATGCATGGCGTGGTCTAGGAAAGATTTGAACTTGATTTCGGCATTGCAAAGAATGTCGGGATTGGGCGTACGGCCGGCTTGGTACTCCCGCAGAAATTCTGCAAAAACGCGGTCTTTGTAATCGACTGCAAAGTTGACGTGCTCTATTTCAATGCCCAAAACATCGGCCACGGCAGCGGCATCGACAAAGTCGATGTTGGCAGAACAATACTCGCTGTCGTCGTCGTCTTCCCAATTTTTCATGAAAATGCCAAGCACTTCGTGGCCTTGCTTTTTCAATAAGTGAGCGGTGACTGCGGAGTCGACGCCGCCAGACAAACCCACAACAATTCGGTGATGCTTCATGGCGCCAATTATCCCCTGATCTAAATACCTATACTTGCACCTCATGTCATTCAATTCAA
>CAXNGF010000117.1:0-6353 GCA_964201905.1 Limnohabitans sp.
TAGCCGTAACCCCACGCCACAAGGCCGTTTGAATGCACACGACTTTGCAGTCCACTTGGCACAAGCCGGCCTCACGGTGGTGTCTGGCTTGGCCTTGGGGGTTGACACAGCAGCGCACCAAGGCGCTTTAAAAGGTGGCAACGCCCATCATCCCTTGCACACGATAGCCGTTGTGGGCACTGGTTTGGACCGCGTTTATCCATATCAAAATCACGCCTTGGCCTTAGAGATAGCAGCAAATGGTTTGTTGATAAGTGAATACCCATTGAACACGCCGCCCATCACATCCAATTTCCCAAAACGCAATCGCCTTATTGCTGGCTTGTCGCAGGGTTGCTTGGTGGTGGAAGCTGCCACGCGTTCTGGTTCACTCATTACCGCAAGGCAAGCCTTGGATTTGGGCAAAGAGGTGTTTGCCATACCGGGCTCCATTCACACCACTGTCGCCAAAGGTTGCCATGACCTCATCAAACAAGGTGCCAAGTTGGTTGACTGCGCACAAGATATTTTGGAAGAATTGAAAGACCTGCCCGATGTTCAGTGGCCTAGCGCAGAAACACCCGCTTCATTGGGCCCATCTGGCAATCTCGAGCCCTTGCTTGCAACTGCACAGGTCGGCACTTCAGCTTTGAAGGTGCTTGACTATTTGGGACTAGACCCTGTGGGACTCGATGAGCTTCAACTGCAAAGTGGCTTAAGCACGTCGCAGTTGCAAGCCGAGTTGTTTCAATTGGAATTGAACGGCGCATTAGGCCGATTGCAAGGCGGCCTTTATCAAAAACTCAAGCAAAGGCGTTAAGCCCTTTTCTTAAACCTCGTCTTTAAACCACGGCGCCAGAGTTGGGGTCGTCTGGGTCTTCGTCTTTTTTGGGTGCAGCTTTGATCAAGTCCTCACGCCTAATACCCAACCACATGGCAATGGCCGCAGCCACAAACACGGAAGAATAAATACCAAACAAAATGCCGATGGTCAGCGCCATGGCAAAGTAGTGCAAGGTCTCACCACCAAACAGCAACATGGAAAGCACCATGATTTGCGTTGAGCCGTGGGTAATGATGGTTCGGCTGATGGTGGACGTGATGGCGTTGTCAATGATTTCCACTGTATTCATCTTGCGATATCGCCTGAAGTTCTCGCGAATTCGGTCAAAGATCACCACCGACTCGTTCACCGAATAGCCCAGCACTGCCAGTACCGCGGCCAACACCGCCAAGGAAAATTCCCACTGAAAGTAGGCAAAGAAGCCCAAGATAATAATGACGTCGTGCAAGTTGGCAATGATGGCCGCCACAGAAAACTTCCATTCAAAGCGCACGGCCAAATACAACATGATGCCGATGACCACGAAGGCCAAAGCTTTCAGACCATCAGTCGCCAACTCTTCGCCCACTTGGGGTCCGACAAATTCTGTGCGGCGCATTGTGGCTTCTGCGTTTTGCGCTTTCAATGCCTCCATGAGTTTGTCACTTTGCTGCGCAGAGCTCACGCCCTTTTGGGCAGGCAAACGAATCATCACATCTCGCGCCGTGCCAAAGTTTTGCACTTGCACATCGGTGTAGCCAAGGCCTGAAACCACGCCACGCACTTTGCTAAGGTCAGCAGGCTGGCTGTAGCTCACTTCCATCACGGTGCCGCCCGTGAACTCCACAGACAAATGAAGGCCACGGCTGAATAAGAAAAATACTGCCAACAAAAAGGTTGCCAAGGAGATCACGTTGAAAATCAACGCGTGCTTCATGAACGGGATGTCTTTGCGGATTTTAAAAAATTCCATGATGCTGCTCCGCTTTATGCTTTGTCTTCAGTAATCACAACAGGTACATCGGAACCTTCGGGACGCCATACTGTGCCAATCGACACTGACTTGAGTTTCTTCTGACGGCCATACCAAAGATTGACCAAACCGCGCGAGAAAAACACCGCAGAGAACATGCTGGTCAAAATGCCCAAGCAGTGAACCACGGCAAAGCCGCGCACAGGACCAGAACCAAATGCCAGCAAAGCCACGCCAGCAATGAGGGTGGTGATGTTGGAGTCAAAAATCGTGGCCCATGCTCTGTCGTAGCCGGTGTGAATGGCGGCTTGAGGCGATGCACCTAAACGCAACTCTTCACGCACACGCTCGTTAATCAGCACATTGGAGTCAATGGCCATACCCAGCGCCAGTGCCATGGCGGCCATGCCGGGCAGTGTCAGTGTGGCTTGCAACATAGACAGCACGGCCACCAGCAGCAACAAGTTAACGGCCAAGGAGATGCTGGAGAACAGCCCGAACACCGTGTAATAAATACACATGAAAGCGACAATCACCAAGAAGCCCCAGATGACACTGTTGAAACCTTTGGCAATGTTTTCGGCACCCAGGCTGGGGCCAATGGTGCGCTCTTCAATGATTTCCATGGGCGCTGCCAAAGAGCCAGCACGCAACAACAAGGCTGTGTCGTTGGCTTCGCTGGTGGTCATTCGGCCAGAGATTTGAACGCGGCCACCACCAATTTCTGATCGAATGACTGGCGCAGTGACCACTTCGCCTTTGCCTTTTTCAAACAGCAAAATGGCCATGCGCTTGCCCACGTTTTCCCGTGTCACATCTTTGAAAATGCGCGCGCCTTTGCCGTCCAAAGACAAGTTCACCACGGGCTCTTGAGTTTGACCATCAAAGCCAGGCTGGGCATCGGTCAGGTTGTCGCCAGTCAAGATGACTTGTTTCTTGACGATCACGGCTTGGCCGTTGCGCTCTAAATAACGCTCAGAACCAAAAGGCACCAGGCCATTGGTTTGCTCGGCAGATCGCGCTTCGCTGCTTTCATCCACCAAGCGAACCTCCAAGGTGGCGGTGCGACCCAAAATATCTTTGGCCTTGGCAGTGTCTTGCACGCCAGGCAGTTGCACCACGATGCGGTCCAAGCCTTGCTGCTGAATCACAGGTTCGGCCACGCCCAGCTCGTTGATTCGGTTGTGCAAGGTGGTGATGTTTTGTTTCAAAGCCTGATCTTGCACGCGGCGCGCAGCCTCAGGTTTGATGCTGGCCGTGATTTTGAACTCGCCGCCTTCAGCCGCATCAACCGCTTGCAAGTCTGCAAACTGATCTGTCAAGACACGGCGCGCTGCTGTCAATTGCGCTTGATCACGCACTTTGATTTCAATGTTTTGACCGTTGCGCGCAATGCCACTATGGCGCACATCTTTTTCACGCAACATGGTGCGAATGTCGCCTGCCATTGAATCTATTTTTTGCGACAACGCGGCTTTCATGTCAACTTGCAACATGAAGTGAACACCACCGCGCAAGTCCAGGCCTAAGTACATGGGCGCAGCATGCAGGGCGGTCAACCAAGCGGGTGACCGCGACAACAAATTCAATGCCACGACATAACCATTTTCAGTGCCCTCTGGAATAAGGGCTTTTTGAATGGCGTCTTTGGCTTTCAACTGTTGCTCGGTGGTTTCAAAACGCGCCTTGATCGAATTGGCTTCTAGGGTAATTACCGCTTCGGGCAAATTGGCTGATTCGATGGCCTTTGCAACCCGCATCAATGCGGCCTCATCCACTTTGGCACTCATCTTTGAAGAGGACACTTGCACTGCAGGCGCTTCACCAAAAAAATTAGGCAAGGTGTAGACCACGCCTAACAACAATGCGATCACGATGATCGCAAACTTCCACGCCGGGTAACGGTTCATGATGGCAGCCGCTTCAAAGAAGAGAAAAGAACAACAGGCATGTCCAAGCGCACAGGGCGCTGGTTCATGTGGCGTTTACTTGATAGAGCCTTTGGGCAATACTTGAACGACAGCTGAGCGTTGCATTTGGACTTCAACGCCATTAGCAATTTCAATGCTCAAAAACCCGTCACCCAATTTGCTCACTTTGCCTAAGAATCCACCGGCCGTGATGATTTCATCACCTTTTGCAAGTGCGTCAATCATGGTTTTGTGTTCTTTTTGCTTTTTCATTTGGGGGCGAATCATGACGAAATACAGCACCACAAACATCAAGAGCAAAGGTAACATGCTCATCAAAGAAGATTGCATATCGCCACCCGCTGAGGCAGCGGCTGGGGCGGTTTGGGCAAATGCGGATGAAATGAACATCATCGAACTCCACTAAATTAAACAGTAATTCCCAAAAATCGGCTTCAGACCGGCTTTTCAGGCCAACCACCGATTGTATGCGGGGCTATGATGGCCCCAAAAGACCTTGTTCAACTCGGGAGACGACCATGTCCGGCCATTCTCATGACCACGATCACCAGCACGATCACGACCATTCCACCCTGAGTGAAATGGACGTCAGGGTTCGAGCCTTAGAAACCCTGCTGACCCAAAAAGGCTATATCGACCCTGCCGCGATCGACCGCATCATTGAAACCTACGAAACCGAAATTGGCCCTCACAACGGCGCACAAGTGGTGGCCAAGGCCTGGGCAGAGCCCGAATTCAAAGCTTGGCTGCTTCAGGATGCCACCGCCGCCATCGCCTCTTTAGGCTTCACGGGGCGGCAAGGTGAACATATGGTGGCTGTGGAAAACACACCCGAGCAGCACAACATGGTGGTTTGTACCCTCTGCAGTTGTTACCCTTGGACAGTTTTAGGCCTGCCGCCCGTTTGGTACAAAAGCGCAGCCTACCGTTCTCGTGCTGTGCTTGAGCCGCGAAAGGTATTGGCTGACTTTGGGGTTGCCTTGCCGGAAAGCACCCGCATTCGCGTTTGGGACTCAACCGCCGAAGTTCGCTATTTGGTTTTACCCAAACGCCCCGCTGACACAGACAACTTGTCGCAAACAGAACTTGCAGCTTTGGTCACTCGAGACGCCATGATTGGGACGGCGCTGATATGAATGGCGTTCACGACATGGGCGGCCAACAAGGTTTTGGCCCTGTTCATTTAGAAGAAAACGAGCCTGTGTTCCATGCAGACTGGGAAAGTCGGGCCATGGCCATGACAGTGGCCATGGGCGCCAGCGGGCAATGGAACATTGACCTCAGCCGCTCTGCCCGGGAGTCATTGCCACCCGCCGTCTATTTGTCCAGCACCTATTACGAAATTTGGATTCGCGGTCTAGAGAAACTCTTGTTAGAACGCAGCATGGTGACGCAGGCAGAGCTTGATGCGGGCCAGTTGATCACGCCGCCCGTCAAAGTGAACCAAGTTCTTTTCCGCAACAGCGTAGATGCAGCCTTGAAAGCTGGAAGCCCCACCGAGCGTCCCATTCATCAGCCTGCCTTGTTCAAAGTGGGCCAAAAAGTACGCGCACTCAACATGCATCCGCAAGGTCACACCAGATTACCTCGTTATGTACGCGGCCATGTGGGCACCATTGTCAGCTTGCACGGCGGTCATGTGATGCCTGATCAGCACACCCTGCGCGCATTACCGCCCTTCAACGTGGCCGTTGAGTGGCTCTACACCGTGGTCTTTGACGGACCCACCTTGTGGGGTGCCGAGAGCGACCCCACCGTGGAAGTGACCGTGGACGCCTGGGAATCTTATCTAGAAGCCGCCGCCTGAAATTCTTCACAAGAACACCCATGCAAAACACCCATCTGACCCTTGAAGGCATCGCTCAACAGTGCGGCGGTGACATGCCATTGCCCGTGCAAGAAGCCTACGGCGCCGTCTTTGCCGAACCATGGCAAGCACATGCTTTTGCCATGGTGCTTCAATTGCACGAAAAGGGCTTGTTCACTTGGCCAGAATGGGCCGCTGCTTTGACGGATGAAATTCGCAAGGCACAGACAACTGGCGATGCAGATACCGGTGCCACCTATTACATGCACTGGCTCAATGCCTTGGAAGCCACGGTGCTAGCGAAACAGCTGGGTACGGCCGATCAAATTCATGATTTAGAACACGCTTGGGAAGCTGCTGCAGCAAAAACACCGCACGGACAGCCCATCGTCTTAGAAACTTAAGCCTCTAGGGTGTCGCTGTGTACAACAGCATGATGCGCCCATCTTCTGGAAAATAAAACTTGCGATTTCCTTTTTTACCCGTTGCCGCGCTCATGGTCAGTTTGATCACACTGTGTGCTGGCACATCCTTGGCCAAAGGCTTGTTTCCCTTTGTAGGTGCCGAGGGCACCACCACCTACCGCTTGGTGTTTTCCACCTTGTTGCTGATGGCTTTTTGGCGTCCTTGGCGCCGCGCTTGGACTTGGGCCGATGTGCCCATCCTGGTGTTGTTTGGCGCCACCTTGGGACTGATGAACTTGCTGTTTTACAACGCCATCAAAACAGTGCCCTTTGGTTTGGCCATCGCCGTTGAGTTCACGGGGCCCTTGGCCGTCGCTTTGTGGTCTTCCAAAAAACCGCTCGACTTTGTGTGGATTGTTTTAGCCGTTGCCGGCAT
>CAXNGF010000118.1:0-6328 GCA_964201905.1 Limnohabitans sp.
GGCATGCAAGTCATTGATTTCATGCCATAATCTCGTGTTTCGCGAAAAGTACCCCGGATGGTCCGAGGGCGGCTGTCGCATCTGAACTCAAGGAATAGATCATGAAAGAAGGCATTCACCCCAACTACCGAGAAGTTTGCTTCTTGGACTTGTCAAACGGCTTCAAGTTCGTCACACGTTCTTGCGTCAATGCCAAAGAGATGGTGAAAATGGACGACGGCCGCGAATTGCCTTTGTTCAAACTAGATACTTCTAGCGAATCGCATCCCTTCTACACAGGCACTCAAAAATCTGTTGACAACATGGGTGGTCGCGTTGAGCGGTTCCGCAATCGTTTCGGCAAAACGTCAATTACCAAGTAATCGTCCCATCGCGTCACTTCGTGACCAACACAGGGCAGCCCGGGCAACCGGCCTGCCCTTGTTTTTTGTCCTTGCGACCTCTTGTGACTTTAATACCGACTCTGCTATTGTCTGAACTGTGAATTCCAACCCATCAGATTCCTCATCCAACCCAGCCATCGTGGCACAAAGTGCCGTTCGGCGTTTGCCGCGCTGGGTTTTGTGGACGCTTTGCTTGGCCTATGTGTTGCCCGGTTTCATTGGCCGTACACCTTGGAAATCCGCCGACATGGAAGCATTTGGCTTCATGCTCAATTTGGCGCAAGCGCTTGCCTCAGAAAATTTCACATGGCTAAAGCCAACGCTTCTAGGTCAAACAGACAGCAGTGCAGCCCTTTTGCCTTATTGGTTAGGTGCATGGGCCATCCAATTGGCACCCAAAGGCATGCCAATGGACACAGCCGCTCACTTACCCTTCATCGCCTTATTGAGCCTCACTTTGGCAAGCACTTGGTACGCGGTTTACGCACTCGCGCGAACACCGGCGGCACAACCTGTACCCTTTGCATTTGGAGGGGAAGCCAAACCTGCGGACTATGCGCGGGCTATTGCTGATGGCGGTCTGCTAGCCTTGCTTGCCTGTCTTGGCTTGGCCAGGCTGTCACACGAAGCCACCCCTGCACTGGCGCAACTTTCTTTTTCTGCGCTTCTGTTTTTTGCGTTGGCCAACTTGGCCCGCAAAAGAAAATCATCTCTCATTTGCGCTGCCCTAGCCATCTTTGGCTTGGCGCTTTCAGGCGCACCCGCACTGGCGATGATTTTGGGAGCAGGCGGTGCCATCGTCATCGCTTTAGATACGGGTCAACCGCAATCTCTGCGTGTTCGACGCGTTGATGTTGCTTGGGTCTTGATTTTCTGCCTTGCATGCGCCGCCATCACCAGTAGCTTGGGCTTGTGGCGTTGGCGTATGGCTGCGGCTCATTTAATTGAAATCAAGGACATGACCCGTTTGCTTTTGTGGTTCACATGGCCGGCTTGGCCCTTGGCTCTTTGGACGCTCTGGCGTTGGCGCTATCAACTTCAAAGTATTTCAGCCAACCCCCATTTGTCGTTGCCGCTTTGGTTTGTGAGCGTGGCTATCGTGACCACTTGGTTGTCCGGTTTAAGCGATCGCGCACTGCTATTGGGCCTGCCTGCATTGGCCACCTTGGCTGCTTTTGCTTTGCCCACTTTGAAACGCAGCGTGAGTGCTTTCATTGATTGGTTTACCCTGCTCTTTTTCAGCGTTGGCGCGCTCATCATTTGGACTGTCTGGCTGTCCATGCAAACAGGCTTTCCTGCACAACCTGCAATCAATGTGGCCAGGCTCGCACCAGGGTTTGTTCTTCAGTTCTCCATGACAGCATTCATCTGTGCCAGCTTGGCTACGCTGGCCTGGGCCAGCCTGGTGAGATGGCGCGCAGGCAGGCACCGTTCAGCTCTTTGGAAGAGCATGGTACTGCCTGCGGGTGGCGCTGTTTTATGTTGGCTTTTGATCATGACACTGTGGTTGCCTTTGCTTGACTTTGGCAGAAGCTATGCGCCACTTGTTAACAAAGTTGGCAGCATGATGGGGACAACAGACTGTGTTCATTATTTTGGATTGACCAAGGCGCAAGGTGCGGCTTTTCAATTTCATGGCAAGCTCAAACTACTGCCTGTTGCAACGCGGGCTGAAAAAAAACCAAGCATTGACAGCCAATGTTCATGGCTCATTGTCGACACTCAAGCCCTTGCGACATTCAACAAAGAAGTTGATGCCAGCACTTGGACTCAACACGCTACAGTGCGTCGCCCCTCGGACAACAACGAAGACATCGTCCTGTTCAGAGCATTGCCTTCTAAAGTCGAAGCCAAGCCCTGAGACTTTAATGCTGCATGTTTGAATCGCGCACCATCCTTCGCCACGCCGGTACGGTTTTAGTGGGGCAACTGGCCGTGATGGCCTTTGGCATTGCTGACACCCTGGTTGCCGGACGCTACAACGCATCTGCGCTTGCGGCTTTGTCGGTTGGCTCCTCCATCTACATCAGTATTTATGTGGCATTGAATGGCTTGATCACCGCACTGCTACCCGTATGGTCTGAACATCGAGGCGCAGGCACTCACGCGGCACTCGGGCAATCTGTGCGCCAGGCCTTGTACTTGTGCCTTTGTGTGATCGTCTTGGGCACCTTGGCGCTGCTGTTTCCTGATCCTTGGCTGAATGCCACTGGCGTTCCTGAAGAATTACAAAACGATGTTCGAGATTACCTGCGGGTTCTGGCTTTTGCGGTTGGGCCCTCGTTGGTGTTTCGCATGTATTCAACGCTCAACCAAAGCCTGGGTATGCCGCTCTGGGTCACGGCACTTCAAATTGCTTCCTTGGGCATCAAAATTCCTCTTTCCATCTGGTTCACATTGGGTGGTTGGGGCATGCAAGCGCATGGCGTTGTCGGATGCGCATGGGCAACCTTGGTGGTAAACACATGGCTCATGTTGATGGCCATTTATTTATTGCGTCACCAAAAAGTCTATCAAGAGTTTCAAATATGGAAACCAATGGAGCCACCAAACTGGAAAACAATTCAGTCGTTTTTGCGTTTGGGCATTCCTGCGGCCTTGTCAGTGATGGTGGAGGTCACCGCTTTCACCATGATGGCGCTGTTCATTTCTAGACAAGGTGTGGTGGCGTCAGCCAGCCACCAAATTGCATCCAGCATTGCCACCCTGCTTTACATGGTTCCGCTGGCGCTTGGCATCGCATGCAGTGCTCGAGTTGGCTTTTGGATTGGGGCCAATGAGCCTCGTCATGCAGAAAAAGCCGCCCATACGGGCCTGAAGTTAACTATGGTGCTGGCCTTGGTTCTGAGCAGTGCACTGGCCTTGGGCAAGGACGCATTGGCAAGTTTATTTTCTGTTGACGCTGCGGTCACTTTGGCAGCGGCTTCTGTCTTGGGTTGGGTTGCGCTGTATCACCTGGTTGATGCGCTTCAGGCTGTCTGCGCCTTTATTTTGCGGTGTTACAGAATGACACTTCTGCCCTTGATCATTTACAGCATCATGTTGTGGGGGGTTGGACTTTGGGGTGCCTATTTGTGGGCCTACCATGGTATTGGCCCATTGAACAGCAGACCAGAAGTCAGCACTTTTTGGGTGTCCAGCAGTTTTGCACTGGTCATTGTCAGCTTTGCTTTTGTTGCTCTGGTGCTTTGGGTTGCCAAACAGCGTAGACTTTGAATTCAATCAAACTTTTGCCACAATGCGCTACATGAAAAGTGCAAAGCAACAAGACTCACATTGCATTGGATTTTTTTCATTTTTTAAATTAGGACCATCATGATTCTTGAATTAGCAGACATTCGCATCAAGCCTGGCCACCAAGCTGAGTTTGAAGAGGCCATTGCGCGTGGTCTTCAAACTGTCATTTCTGGGGCCAAGGGCTTTCAGGGAGCCAAGGTTAACAAAGGCATTGAAAGTCCTGACAGATTTATCTTACAAATTTTCTGGGACACGCTGGAAGATCACACCATTGGCTTCAGAGAATCACCTTCTTTCACTGAGTGGCGCGCCATCGTTGGACCGTTCTTTGCTGCGCCGCCAGTGGTTGAACATTTTGTACTCACCTACAAAAGCTAACAGGCTTCAGGCTTCGATGTCATTGGCAACTAAAGTGCACCGCACCATCAGTCTGATCGAAAAACAAGACTTCCCAATTCAGCTTGCATCTCATTCGTGACCTGCCACCAACTTGGTCAACAAGTTAGTCAGAAGCTGCGCTTCCTCTTGGTTCAGGGGTTTCAGTAAATTTGCTTGAACACGCTCCACGGCAGTTTTCATTTGAATCGTGGCTGAATGGCCAGCAGGCGTTAACCACAAAAGTTTTCTTCGACGATCAATGTGATGCGGTTCTCGCTTGATCCATCCTTTGGTTTCTAAGCGCCCAATCACCGAACCAGATGTTGCAGCATCAAAGGCAACTTTGCCTGCCAACGTAATTTGATCAATTCCAGGAGCGTCCATGACTGCATTCAAGATCGCAAATTGAACGGGCGTCACTTCTTCCGCTGTCAATTCAGCCATGAACAAAGCGACCGCAATTTGTTGTGCACGCCGTACCAAATGCCCTGGCGCTTTCGCAAAATCAAAACTCTTGTTCATAGGACTATCATCGAAGGTTTGAGACAGATTCGTCAATTAATAAGTATACTTATGAAAATTGAATTTGAGTGTGTCAAATTAGCTTTGCTAGAAAGGTTGTTATGAGCTTTGTTTTCCCCCCAGCCCCCGTGGTTTCCGTACCGGTTTTGGGACGAGCTGAACGATATCCAGCACGCCGTATTTATTGCGTGGGTCGCAATTACGAAGAACACGCCAAGGAAATGGGTTTCACTGGGCGCGAGCCACCTTTCTTCTTTTTAAAACCAACTGACGCGCTGGTGGTTGTGAACGAGGGCGAGACAGGCCACATGCCCTACCCCAGCTTGACAAAAAATTTCCACCATGAAATTGAACTGGTTGTGGCGATTGGAACCGGTGGACGAAACATCAAAGCAGCAGATGCCGAAAAACACATCTTTGGTTATGCCGTGGGACTCGACATGACACGTCGCGATTTGCAAAACGACATGAAGAAACAAGGTCGTCCTTGGTGCATCGGCAAAGCATTTGACCATTCAGCACCCATCGGCCCCATCACGCCCATCGATCAGGCGGGTGACGTGAATCATGCCGACTTAGATGTCTTGGTCAATGGTGCCGTTCGTCAAACCAGCAATGTTGCCAAACTCATTTGGAATGTGGCTGAAACCATTGAACATTTGTCAGCTGCATGGGAGTTGCAACCAGGCGATTTGATTTACACAGGCACCCCTGAAGGCGTTGCCGCTGTGGTGGCAGGTGATACATTGGTTGGCCGCGTTGCTGGCCTTGGCACTTTGACCGTCAAAGTCGATCCTGCCAAGTAAACAGAAGATACAAAGGGGAGCCATCCCCTTTTTTGGAGCTGACATTGAAAATACTCGAATTGCTGGCCAAGTTTTGCAGCATCTTATCGGGAGCTTTGCTAACGTTCATCACCTTGATGACTTGCTATAGCTTGATCGGTCGCAACACAACGGGTCAGACCATCGTGGGTGACTTTGAATTGACGGGTGTTGCTACAGGGGCAGCCATTGCCTTGTTCATGCCCATGTGCCAGTTCAAAAAGGCCAACATCATTGTTGACTTTTTCACAGCCAAGGCCAGTGATGCCACTATTGCCCAACTCGACAGACTGGGCGCTTTGTTTATGGCCGCAGCATTTGCCTTGCTCACTTGGCGAACCTACTTGGGCGGCATGAACGCATGGGCTACCCAATCGGGTTCCATGATGTTGGGTTTCCCTGAATGGATTGTGTATGCCGCCATGACGCCCCCATTGGCCTTGAGTGCCGCCATTGCTGTGTCGCAAGCCTTGATGGGTGAGAAGTTCACGAACTCTGAAGGTGCATCAGCATGAGTTCACTCACACTTTGTTTGATCATTTTTGGGGCCATGCTGGTTCTCATGGCCATCAGAGTTCCCATCGCTGTCTCCATGTTTTCAGCAGGAACCCTGGGTTATTTGATTCAAACCGGTTGGGGCCCTTATTCGAGCTTTCTCAACAACTTGGCCTTCGCGCGATTTGCAAGTTATGACCTGTCGGTCATTCCCTTGTTTATTTTGATGGGCCACTTTGCAACCCAAGGCGGCATCAGCAAGGCCTTGTTTCAATTTGCTGCCAGCGTCATGGGGCGTTTTAAAGGCGGTTTGGCCATGGCCGCCGTTTTGGCCAGTGCCGCCTTTGGCTCCATCTGCGGCTCTTCGGTGGCCACGGCCGCCACCATCACGGGCGTTGCGCTGCCTGAGATGAAACGCCATGGCTACTCAGGTCGTTTGTCGACAGGCACTTTGGCAGCCGGTGGTACCTTGGGCATTTTGATTCCGCC
>CAXNGF010000119.1:0-6228 GCA_964201905.1 Limnohabitans sp.
GGCGTCGATCAGTTGACGGCCGTTTGAGGCTAGATGCTCTCCCAGAGCCAAAATGGCGGAGGCCACCGGCCCTGCAGGGTGGATGATGGTTTTCAAATGGGTGTCGTCAAAGTCAAAGGTGTGGGAGCTGATGCCATTGAGCAAGGCCGCATTGGCCATGTCAACGCGGTCGCTGCGCCCCAACACCGAAGCTTGAGCCGAAGGCGCCAGCTCTTTCACAGCGCCCAATGCGGCTTCCATGGTTTCATGCATGCTGGGCCCTACAGCGCAACCGGCCCAGTTGGCAAACGTGCGGTGCGCTTGAGCTTCCACGGCATCGGACCAGCCTTTGGAGGGGTGCGAGGCGACAAATTCAGCCAACAGTTGGGTAATAGCCGGCGCATTGGCGTCGGCAACGACAGTGGTATTTCGTGCAGTCATTGAAAAATAGGGCTTAAAGCCGCTTTAATTGGTCAAAATAAAGGCAGATCATAGGGGAATCATGGAAAACCCATAGATTCAAAAGAATATTCGGGCCATTGACCCATGTCAGCCACGGGAAAAGCCACTCGGTTTAGACTCGGGGTATCTATTTTGATGGCACCCAAGCACGGCTTCTGCCCCTTGAGTTTTTCGCCTTTTTTATGACTACAAACGCCACACCCGAAAATTTGAACCCGATTCCGCTAGACCAGGACATGCCGCATCGCAAAATCATTCGCGAGTGGCTCAAGCCTTTGTCTGACCGCTCCACCCTGCGCGCCTTTGTTCTTTTGCTGGTTGACACGGCCTTGTTCATGGGGCTGGTGGCCGGCACCGTACTGGTCGAGTCTGTGTGGCTCAAGCTCTTGTGCGGGTCAGCGGCTGGCTTTGTCATTGGCCGTTTGTTCATCCTTGGGCATGACGCTTGTCACCAAAGCCTCACACCTCATCGTGAACTGAACAAATGGATCGGCCGCTACGCCTTCTTGTACTCGCTTACACCTTTCAGCCTGTGGGATACCGGCCACAACGTGGTGCACCACGGCTACACCAACTTGAAAGGTGTCGACTTTGTTTGGACACCGCTCACGGCAGAAGAGTTTACGGCCCTCGGTCCTGTTGGCCGCTTGATGCAATACCTTTACCGAAGTGGCTGGGCGCCTGGTTTGTACTACCTTGTTGAAATTTGGTGGAAGCGCGAGTTCTTCCCAAACAAAACGCACATGCCCACTCGTCGCCCCATCTTCATCAAAGACAGCATCTTGGTAACGGTGTTTGGCTTTGTGTGGATGGGCGTCATGGTCTATGCAGCTGGCGTCACAGGTCAATCTGTATGGCTCACCTTGCTGATGGGCGTGGTCGTGCCCTTCTTGTTCTGGAACACCATGATTGGTTTCGTGGTTTATGTTCACCACACCCATGTACGCGTGTCTTGGCACAACGACAAATCGGCATGGACCAAAGCCCAACCCTTCGTCTCTACCACCGTGCACCTCACTTTTCCCATGAAAATCGGCAACATGGTGCACCACATCATGGAGCACACTGCGCACCATGTGGACATGAGCATTCCGCTGTATCGCTTGAAACAAGCGCAAGCCAAGTTGGAAGAAATGCTGCCAGGCCGCATCATTGTTCAGCCCTTCTCTTGGGGCTGGTATTTTAAAACAGCCAAAGCTTGCAAGCTGTATGACTTCACACGCGAATGCTGGACCGATTTTCAAGGTCAGATGACCAGCCCAGTGCGCGGCAATTTGCCTTCTAAGTCTTAAGCCTTTTTGCCCTGGCCTGAAGGTCAGTTCAAATCACAAAAAACGCTTCTGATGAAGCGTTTTTTTTAGGATGCTCGACGCGACAAAATCTCAAAAGCAGGCAGTGTTTTGCCTTCCAAGATTTCTAAGAACGCACCGCCACCCGTAGAGATATAGCCCACTTGTTTTTCAATGCCGTACTTGGCAATGGCCGCCAAGGTGTCGCCGCCGCCAGCAATGCTGAAGGCTTTAGATTCGGCAATGGCGTGCGCAATGACGCGCGTGCCGTTTTCAAACGCGGCAAACTCAAACACGCCCACAGGGCCGTTCCAAACAATGGTGCCGGCCTGTTTGAGTTGCGCCGCCAGCTTAGCTGCTGTTTTGGGGCCAATGTCTAAAATCAAATCGTCGTCGGCCACCTCTGTGGCCTTCTTGACGGTGGCCACAGCGTCTGCTGAAAAAGTTTTGGCGGTGACCACATCGGTCGGAATGGGTACTTCAGCGCCACGTGCTTTCATGATCGCAATCACGGCGCGCGCTTCATCTAGCAAGTCAGGCTCAGCCAAACTCTTGCCAATCTTCAAGCCTGCCGCCAACATAAAGGTGTTGGCAATGCCGCCGCCCACAATCAGTTGATCCACCTTGTCGGCCAAGCTCTTCAAAATGGTCAGTTTGGTAGACACTTTGCTGCCGGCCACAATGGCTGCCAAGGGACGCGCTGGGTGCGCCAGCGCTTTGGTAATAGCGTCAATTTCTGCAGCCAACAAAGGGCCTGCACATGCTACTTTGGCGTACTCAGCAATGCCGTAGGTGGTGCCTTCTGCGCGGTGCGCCGTACCAAAGGCATCGTTGACAAAAATATCGCAGAGCGCGGCCATTTTTTGAGCCAGTTCTGGGTCGTTCTTTTTCTCGCCTTTGTTCACACGGCAGTTTTCAAGCAAGACCACTTGGCCCGGGGCCACTTCAACACCCCCGACCCAATTGGCTTTCAAGGGCACATCGCGGCCCAGTATTTCTGCAAGGCGTTTGGCAACTGGTGCCAACGAATCTTCTGGCTTGAACTCGCCCTCTGTGGGACGTCCCAAGTGGCTCGTTACCATGACAGCTGCGCCAGCATCTAGGGCCATTTGAATGCAGGGCACCGAGGCGCGAATGCGCGTGTCTTCTGTGATGTCGCCGGCATCGTTTTGCGGCACATTCAAATCGGCGCGAATGAAAACACGCTGGCCTTTGACTTTGCCTTGTTGGCACAAATCTGAAAAACGAATGACGTTCATGAAAGTTCTCTTGAAGGGGGAGGCAGATCTAACAACAAGTTAGGTGTCTAGGAGCAAGGGCAATTTTAGACTGGCCAGCTTGCGAAAACTTCAGTACCGCTTTCGTCACATTTCTGCCCTGCTGTGCATGAAGTTACCAACCCAACATTAAGTGCAATGGCAAGAAGGTCAGCATGCCCGCCACAATGGTCAGCAACACATTGCGGCGCCAGAAATAAACAGCAGCACCCGCTGCAGCGCCCATCCACCTGGCATCCATCCAAGTGTGCAAAAACTGTCCTTGCTGCATCAAAATCTCGGGCAAGACCACCGCAGCCATGGCCGCGATGGGTGCATATTGCAAACCGCGCTGAGCCCAGCCAGGCAAGGTCCATTCTTCGCTTGAGAAGAAGAAAAAACTGCGTGTGATGACAGTCACACCCGTCAAACCAAGAATCACTGCCAACGTCCAAAAATCAGTGCCTTCGAAATAGCTCATGCCACTTGCCCTTCACGCGTTTTTTGAAAACGCTCCAGGCTCATGCTCAAGACTACGGCCACGCCAATGGCAATCACGATGTTCAATTTCAAGGGCAAGTGATAAGCAGCAATAGCGGTTCCAGCAGCCACAACCGCCGCAAAAATTCGCATGCGTGTGCTGGCCAGCGAACACAAAATGCCGACCAAGCACAAGGTGCCTGCAAAGCCCAAGCCCCAAGACGTTGGGATGATGTTGGCCAAGAAAATGCCAAAGAAGCTGGCCACCATCCAACTCACCCATACGATGCCCGTGTTGCCCGCCAAGGACGCCGCTTGCTTCAATTGATCTGTAGCGTCATTGCTTGGATTTGCAAATCGCCGTATGAACAACACATAACTGATGTCGGTGGTGAGGTAGCCATGCAGCATTCTTTCAAGACGTGGCAAATGCATGAGGTATTTGCGCAGATGCAAACTGAAAACCATGAAGCGCAAGTTCACACAAAAGCCCGTGGCCAAAATGACCCAAACAGGCGCTCCCGCCACAATCAACGGCAAGACTGCCAACTGAGAGCTGCCCGCATAAACAAGCAGCGTCATGGCAAGGGCTTCGAACACACTCAAGCCCGAGTTCACCATGGCCACGCCCGTCATCAAGCCCCACGCAGCAACACCAGGTACTTGTGGCGCCAAGTCACGCACACCTTCCATGAAGGCAGGATGCCTGTAATTTTCAGCTTTGAAAAACATCACCCACTTGCCCATTGAAACTGCGTACAAAGTCTGAAACGGCTTGCCTTTTGCCACCTGGCTTTTGCAATTGCGTTAAACACAAAACACCCTCACCGCAAGCAACACGCAGGCCTTCTTCGCCCAAGCCAATCAGCGTCCCAGGTGCGTTTTGATTTGAGTCCGTATGCGCTTGTGTCTCAGCGTGCGCTTGCCAGACCTTGATCACCTCGCCATTGAGTTGAAATGTCATTCCCGGAAATGGATCAAACGCGCGCACACGTTGTGCCAGAAGGTGCGCCATTTGTGTCCAATCAATGGCTGCCTCTGCTTTTTCAATTTTGTGGGCATAGGTCACACCCTCAAGAGGCTGCTTGACTGGTTTGAAGTGACCTGCTTGCGAGAGTGCAGTGACAATCATTCGCGCACCGATCTCAGCCAACTTGTCGTGCAAACTGGCCGTGGTGTCTTGGGCGCTGACAGGACATCTTTCTTCTATCAACATGTCACCCGTATCAAGTCCCGCGTCCATTTGCATGATGGTTACACCAGTTTCAGCATCCCCTGCTTCAATGGCACGGTGAATGGGTGCAGCACCACGCCATCTGGGCAGCAGCGAGGCATGAATATTCAGGCAGCCATAGCGCGGTACATCCAGGACCCACTGAGGCAAGATCAAGCCATAAGCCGCAACCACCATGACGTCAGCTTGGGCATTTGAAATGAAAGCTTGAGCCGCTTGGGCTTCATCCGAAAACTTGCCATCCAATTTCAAGCTGTGCGGCTGTTCAACGGTCAGTCCCTTTGACAGCGCAAATTGTTTCACGGCCGAAGCTTGCAGCTTCATGCCTCTACCCGCCGGCCTGTCGGGTTGAGTCAAGACACCTGCGATGTCATGTCCTGCCGCATGCAGTGCGGCCAATGCGCTGCGGGCAAATTCGGGCGTGCCCGCAAAAATCACGCGCATACAAATTCTTTCAATGTAGGTTTAAGCGTCTTCTTTTTGGGCTTTAAGCATTTTGGTCTTGATGCGATTGCGCTTTAAAGGTGACAAGTATTCAACAAAAACCTTGCCCATCAAATGATCCAACTCGTGTTGTACGCAGACAGCCATCAGGCCTTCAGCTTCAATTTCGCGCACATGACCATGTTCGTCGGCAGCCTTGACCTTCACAGCCACCGCGCGCTCAACGCCATCGTAAATGCCGGGCACTGACAAGCACCCCTCTTCGCCTTTGACGCGTTCATCACTGTACCAAGTGATTTCTGGGTTGACCAATACCGTGGCATGGTTGCGCTCTTCAGACGTGTCCAACACCACCAAGCGCTGGTGCACATCGACTTGCGTTGCAGCCAAGCCGACGCCCTGCGCCTCGTACATGGTCTCAAGCATGTCCGCCACAAGCTTGCGCAACTTCTCGTCGAACACCGTCACGTGAGTTGCCACCTTGTGCAGGCGGGGGTCTGGGTAGCAAAGGATGTTTAAAAGTGCCATGGTCGTTAATTCAGCAATATCTCTATTTTCGCCAATTTGAAGAAGCCTTGTCGAAGAGACGAATCGTACCCAAAATCAGCCTCCCCTCATCTGTCGGGCATTGTTTAGGAAAAAAATGGTTTCGTCTCGAGAAAGTCTAAAGGCTTGGCTGCGTTTGAGCCTGACGCCAGGGGTGGGCAACATCACAGCGCGCGCCTTGTTGCTGCGGTATGGTTTGCCAGCGGCCATCTTTGAACAAAGCGCTTCTGAGCTGCAGACCATTGTAAGCGGCACCCTTAGCCAACAACTTCGCCTAGTACCCTTGGGCTTAGATGAAGCTTTAGAGACCACCTGGGAGTGGCTGCAAACGCAGACCCCTCTGAGTTCGGCCAAGTTCGTGCGCAAGCGCCTTCTCACCTTGGCCGATGCCGACTATCCCAGCAGCCTCATGCTGACACCCGACCCGCCCTGTTTGCTTTATGTATTAGGGCAAACACAGCACCTGCATTTGCTTAGCCAAGCCGACAACAAAGCACCAAGTGCACTTGCCGTGGTTGGTAGCCGTAACCCCACGCCA
>CAXNGF010000120.1:0-6220 GCA_964201905.1 Limnohabitans sp.
GAAACACGTCGATAGTTCGAGAAACGCCTTCATCCGTAAAGTAAGGATCGGTCGTGCTGACAACAATGGTTTTGTTGAATCTGCTGGTGTTGATTTCGGTGGCCAAGTAGTTGCCCGAACCGAAAGCATTTTCCTGTCGAATACCAAAGTTAAGCGCAATTTTTTCTGTAGAAGAAAAACCGGCGCCCAATGAAACACTGCCAGTTGGTTTTTCAACCACATTGACAGTCAAGTCGACTTGGTCGGTGGTAGCTGGCACTTCTTGGGTGTCGATGTTGACCTCGGTGAAGAAGCCTAAGCGGTCGACACGATCTCGCGACAATTTGATTTTGTCACCATCGTACCAAGCTGATTCCAACTGCCGGAATTCACGCCGAATGACCTCGTCTCGAGTTCGGTTGTTGCCTACGACGTTGATACGGCGTACGTAGGCACGGCGAGAAGGCTCGGCAACCAGTACAAAATTCACACGGTTGTTTGTACGGTCAATTTCAGGTCGCGCATCGACTCGCGCGAAGGCAAAACCAAACTTGCCAAAGTAATCGGTGAATGCTTTGCTCGTTTCTGTCACTGTTTCAGCGTTGTAGGGTTGGGCCAAGCCAATTTTGACAAGCGCTTTGAACTCGTCATCTTTGCCCAAATAGTTGCCTTCCAGTTTGACACCTGAAACGACAAACCGTTCACCCTCTGTCACATTGATCGCAATGGAGATGTCTTGCTTATCGGGAGAAATGGCCACTTGGGTGGAATCAATTCTGAACTCCAAGAAGCCCCGTCCCAAATAGTAGGAACGCAGCGTTTCCAAGTCTGCATTGAGCTTGGTTCTGGAATATCGATCTGATTTGGTGTACCAGCTAAGCCAACCACCCACATCCAAATTGAACAGTTCTTTGAGTGTGTTTTCAGGAAATATTTGGTTGCCTGTAATTCGAATTTCTTTGATTTTGGAGGGGCCACCTTCTGTGACTGTGAAGGTCAACTTGACGCGATTTCGATCAACCGGCGTTACCGTTGTGACGATCTCAGCACCATACAAGCTCCTTGTGATGTATTGCCGCTTGAGTTCTTGCTCGGCTTTGTCTGCCAAGGCTTTGTCAAATGGACGCCCCTCAGAAATGCCGACTTCTTTCAAGGCCTTGGCCAAGACGTCTTTGTCAAACTCTTTCAAACCCACCCACTCCACTTCAGAGATAGAGGGGCGCTCTTCGACGATGACAACCAACACATCGCCTTGCGCGTCAAGCCTGACGTCCTTGAACAAACCCAATGCAAACAGGGCACGAATGGCGGCTGAGCCCGATTCATCGTTGTAAAGATCGCCCACGCGAAAAGGCAGGGAGGCAAATACGGTACCTGACTCAACGCGCTGCAGACCCTCAATGCGAATATCTTTCAATTTGAAAGGCTCAACGGCCAAAGCCGAAATGCTGCTGACGGCTGCTGCGAACAACACGCACAAGTGTTGCAAGCGAAATCGATTAGAAAAAAAGTTCATGCGTTTGAATTATGTAAAGAATCGCGTTAAATCATTGAAAAAAGCCAAGCCCATGATGAAAACCAAAAGGGCCAAACCGACTTTTTGCAAACCCCGCTGCCAAGCAACGGAAACCGGTTTGCCGCTCAGTGACTCCCAAAGATAATACATCAGGTGACCCCCATCCAACATGGGCAAGGGTAGGAGATTCAGAAGTCCCAGACTGACGCTGATCAAACCTAAGAAAGTCAAATAGGACGGCAATCCCCTTTGGGCAGACTGGCCCGCCTGTTCAGCGATGGTTAACGGCCCGCTCAAGTGCTTGGAAGAAGCCTCACCCGTCAGCATTTGTCCAATGAGTTGGCCGGTTAGCAGCGTTATTTGTTGGACTTGGCCATAGCCTTTGGCCCAGCCCTCCCAAAACCCTGCACTCACCCATTCTGAGTCTGAGGGCATCCCCACCGCCGCCCCAATTCGCCTTACAGCACTTGAACCTGGCTGACCAGGCAATGAAGAAAGCAAGGGTTTGACAGCCAGTGAAAGGCGCTGCCCTTGCCGGTCAATTTCCCAAACTGCCGCCTTTTCTGATTCCTCCGGAGTGTCTTCAGGGTCCACTTCGCCGCGAATCAAGGCCCTTAAGTGTTGTGCATCCCTGACCTCTTGAGAACCCACCTTCAAAACGCGATCACCTGTTTGCAAGCCTGCGAGGTCGGCCGCAGCACCCGCCTCCACACGGCCTATGATGGGCAAGACTTTGGGATGACCCCACCATGCCACAGCACTGAAGAGCACGACAGCCAAAAGCAAATTGGCAAGCGGGCCAGCGGCCACTATAGCGGCACGGACTTTCAAGCTGCGTTGATCAAAAGCCAGCGGAAGTTGCGCAATGGCCACTTCAGTTTCTCGGCTGTCTAGCATCTGTACATACCCACCCAAGGGCAATGCACTGATGACAAACTCGGTGTTTTGACCTTCTCTTGGGTTCTTGGCGCGCCATCGATAAATGGCTTTTCCAAATCCAATTGAAAAAACCAAAACTGGCACCTTGCACGCAACTGCCATTCGGTAGTGGCCATATTCATGCACCGCAATCAAGAGGGTGAGTGCAAATAAAAAAGCAATAAGTGTTAGCACAGCAAAAAGTCACGCATGACAAGCACGAGCCACTTGGGTAGCCATTGCTCGACTTTGCGCGTCAAGCGCCAGCAAGTCGGACAAACTTTGAGGAGATTGTGGCAACACCTTGGCCAAAGTTTCAGTATTCACTTGGTGAATTTGATCAAATCTAATTTGCTTGTTTAAGAAGGCTTCTACCGCTATTTCATTGGCTGCATTCAGCACCGCACACGTACCGGATGGTGCACTCAAGGATTGCCAAGCCAACTTCAATCCAGGAAATCTTTCGGCGTGGCCATGGCCGTCAATGGCTTCAAAGGTCAGCGCCTTCAGATTGTGAAAATCTAGAGTTTGAGCGCCAGAGGTGATTCGCTCGGGCCAGCTTAAACCATATGCAATTGGCACTCGCATATCTGGTGTGCCCAACTGCGCCACGATAGAGGTGTCTTTGTACTTCACCATGGAGTGAATGACGCTTTGCGGATGAATGACCACGGAAATTTGCTGGGGCGATACGCCAAACAAATAGCGCGCCTCAATGACTTCCAAGGCCTTGTTCATCATGGTGGCAGAGTCGACTGAGATTTTTCGGCCCATGACCCAATTGGGGTGTGCACAAGCTTCTTCGGGCGTCACGTTTTTCAAGCTGGCCACTTCGCGAGTTCTGAATGGGCCACCAGATGCGGTCAAAATAATTTGGTCTATGCGGTCAGCCCACGTAGCAGGATTTTCAGGCAAGGACTGAAACACAGCAGAGTGCTCACTGTCGATGGGCAAGAGCACAGCACCGCCTTTCTTGACGGCGCTTAAAAAAACTTCACCGCCAACGACCAAGGCTTCTTTGTTGGCTAAAAGCAAACGCTTTCCGGCTTCGGCCGCCGCCAAGCAAGGCGACAAACCCGCGGCGCCCACAATGGCAGCCATCACGGCGTGAACCTCTTCGTGGGCGCATACCCAGTCAAGTGCTTCTGGTCCCCAAAGCACCTCAACGGGCAAGCCTTCTGCTTTGATGCGTTCTGCCAGTAATTTGCCTGCATCTTCCTTAGCCATCACTGCAAACTTGGGTTTGAACTGTGCGCATTGCGCCAAGATCAAGTCGACTTGCTTTGAGGCAGTTAAAGCAAAAACCTGAAAGCGGTCTAGGTGTTTGGACAGGACGTCCAAAGTGTTGGTACCAATGGAACCCGTAGAACCCAGAATGGTAATGTTTTGTTTCATAAGGCAAACAAGCTGTTTAAAGTTTAGGCCAATTCAGCAACATCATGGCAATTGGCAAGGCTGGCAGCAAGGCATCCAAACGATCAAGCACACCGCCATGACCGGGTAATAAGTTGGAGCTGTCTTTGACACCCGCACTTCGTTTCACCAAAGATTCAACCAAGTCACCCACCACGCTCATGGAAGTTAAGAAAATCAAACTCAAGACCCATAGAAAATACCCATGTGCCATCATGGCTGAGAACAAACTGGTGCCCGGCCATTGGTAGGTTTGCTCAAGGTGCATCCACCCAAAGGCAATTACAAACACACCGAACAAACCGCCAATCGCACCCTCCCAGCTTTTTCCTGGGCTGACAGTAGGGGCCAATTTTTGATGAATGATTTTGCCTCCCAAAGCTCTGCCAAAGAAATAGGCAAAGACATCGGCTGCCCAGACCACGCACAAAATAGAGAGTAACAATTGCACGCTGGCAGTTCGCGCTTGCGCCATAGCCAACCAAGCTAACCACAACAACAACAAACCCAAGGACCAACGCAAATGGGCATGCCATGCAGCCCAGCCCTGAACGCCTCGCAGCAGCATCCAAGACGTCAAACCCACCCAAGCAGAACCAGCCAACCACCAAAGCCATGTTTCGGTGTGAGTTGTCCAGCCCGCCCACCACGCAAAGACGCACATGCAGCCGCACAGCAAGCCTGATAAAACAGAAGGTACGCCAGCCAAACCGTTCATGCGAGCCCACTCCCATGCACCAGCCGCGATGAGAAGCATAGACAGGAGGAGAAAAGCCAGAGGATCTGCCGCAAAAAGAGCTGGCAATAAAATGGCCAACAACGCCAATGCCGTGATGATGCGTTGCTTGAGCATCGGATCAACCAGGTTCAGAGTGAGAGGTTGAAATGCGATGCATAAAGACAAGCGCATCGATCATTAAACAGCCATGATCTCTTGTTCTTTGCCGGCCACCAACTGGTCAATTTCGGCAATGTGTTTGTCGGTTACTTTTTGTACTTCAGCCTCTGAGCGTTTTTGCTCATCTTCAGAGGCCAATTTGTCTTTGACCAACTTTTTGACTGATTCATTGGCATCGCGACGCAAATTGCGAACTGCAATTTTGGCATTTTCGCCCTCGGTGCGCACGAGCTTGGTCATTTCTTTTCGACGCTCTTCGCTCATGGGTGGCATGGGCACGCGAATGAGGTCACCCATGGATGCGGGGTTCAAACCTAAATCGCTTTCACGAATGGCTTTTTCAATTTTGGCAGCCATGCTTTTTTCCCATGGCTGAACACTGATGGTGCGCGAGTCGATGAGAGACACATTGGCCACTTGCGACAAAGGGACAGTAGAGCCGTAATAGTCTACTTGGATGGTGTCCAAAATGGCTGGGTTGGCCCGGCCTGTGCGAATTTTGGTGAGGTTATTTTTGAAAGCCGCAATGGACTGATCCATCTTGGTTTGGGTTGTTTTCTTGATGTCTTCTAAGCTCATGAGATTCTCCGGGGCCAAATGATTCAGATTCAGTGGCGGGTTCAAGAATTAGACGTAGACCAACGTGCCCTCGTCTTCACCCATGACCACTCGTTTGAATGCGCCATGCTTGAAAATAGAGAACACCTTGACGGGCAGTTTTTGGTCACGACAAAGGGCAAAGGCAGTGGCGTCCATGATGCCCAAATTTTTAGAAATGGCTTCGTCAAATGAGATCTTGTTGTAACGGGTTGCGTTAGGATCTTTTTTGGGATCGGCTGAGTAAACGCCATCGACCTTGGTGGCTTTAAGAACCAATTCGGCACCAATCTCGGCACCGCGCAATGCAGCAGCCGTGTCAGTGGTAAAGAAAGGGTTGCCGGTACCGGCTGCAAAGATGACCACCTTACCTTCTTCGAGGTACTGAAGTGCTTTAGGGCGAACATAGGGCTCAACCACTTGCTCAATGGCGATGGCCGACATGACTCGTGCTGTGAGCCCCGCTTTGTCCATGGAATCGGCCAGCGCCAAAGAGTTCATGACAGTGGCCAACATGCCCATGTAGTCAGCCGTGGCGCGGTCCATGCCCACTGCACCACCAGCGACACCTCTGAAGATGTTGCCGCCACCAATGACCACGGCCACTTGAACGCCAAGCCGGGTGACTTCGGCAATTTCTTCCACCATGCGGACGATGGTGGCACGATTGATACCGAATTGATCGTCTCCCATCAATGCCTCACCGGACAGCTTGAGCAAAATACGCTTGTGGGCTGGTTTGGCGATGGTCATGACGGGCTCCTCATAAAGACAGATTCAAGTTTAGCGTTGAATCGCCCTTTTGGGCGACCCTGTTTACCCGGGTTTTATCCCTGATAGCGGCAAATTAGCCGGCGTTTTGTGCAGCAGCAACTTGTGCTGCCACTTCTGCAGCAAAG
>CAXNGF010000121.1:0-6199 GCA_964201905.1 Limnohabitans sp.
AAGGTGTGGTCAAAGATCTGAAATGGATGGACTCATCACGCCGTGGCTATCTTAAATTGACAGTTTCGACTGGCCAAGTTCAGGGTGAATGGCTGTTCATAGACACAATCACAAGTAAAACCTACAAGGTCGATGTACCTGTAGCAGCAGAAAAACGCGTTTACGCAGCTTGATTTAACCGTATTTGCAAAGTCTTTGGACATAAAAAAACCGCTCTCAGAGCGGTTTTTTTTAGTTCAAATCTTCAGTGATACATCTGCTTGGGGTTGTTGTCCATTAACTCGCCCTTGAGCAAGTACAGAGGCGCTTTGTGATAAAGAAGTTTATCGTGAAAGGGGTCAGTGATGATTTTTGTCATCCAAACCAAACCAGTCTGAACATCTTTCAAGAAAAACAGATGAATGGTTCTGAAAAGCAAGCCTGCAACACCCAAAATGAGCCATGCTGCGCCAACTTGTCGAACCCACTCAGTGATGGTGTCCCATGGCTCAATCATGCCAAACAGACCCGGCTGAACATAAAGAACCATAGGCAAAATGGCCCAGATGCTGAGCAGAACAACTTTTCGGTTCAAGTTGTAGCCAACTTTAATCTCTTCCTTGTGTTCTTGAGTGGCTTGGTTAATTTCATCGTAACCCAGTGGCTCAAAGAAAAAATGTCCAGATTGACGCGTTGTCATAGAAACTAACCAAGCTATCAGTGCCGAAATGACGGGGTCAATAAGCAGAAATGCGTAGGCAACCACAAAACTAATGGCACTGATGAAGTGCAATGTTTGATTGATTCGGCTGTGATGGTAGTAACGGTGGTCGTCAAAACGCTGAATTCTCAAGGCTTCGAAAAAGGTAGTCACATCGTCTCCTAGTGGCAAATTTTGGGCAGCACGAATTGTGCATGAATGCATGATTGTTGCAAATGATGAAATTTCAATGACAAGATTCATTTGTCACTGAAATTTCATCATTTATTTTTTTCTTAACCTGATTGTCATCAAGTTGTTAAATCTAGACCCGATGATTTAAGGATGGAAAATTCAGTTGATACTTCTATCGTTCTCGAAGATTACCCAGCCACTCGACCTTCATTGCGCATTGCCGTTGTGACTGAAACCTGGCCACCTGAAGTGAATGGTGTGGCCATGACTCTGGCCAAATTGGTTCAGGGCTTGAGTCACCGAAATCATGACGTTCAGTTGATCCGTCCACGGCAAACCAAAACTGAATTACCCTTAAATGATGCCTCCCTCGAAGAGGTATTAATGCGAGGCATGCCAATACCCAGATATCCAGAATTAAAGCTCGGCTTACCCAGCAAAAAAACACTGGTTAAAACTTGGACTATGCGACGACCTGATGTGGTTCATATTGCAACAGAAGGCCCTCTGGGATGGTCCGCACTGCAAGCTGCCAAGGTCTTAAAACTTCCAGTAACCTCGGACTTTAGAACCAATTTTCAAAGTTATTCAAAGCACTATGGCGTCGGGTGGTTGCGAAAGCCTATCGTTGCTTATTTGCGCAAATTTCACAATGCAACCGCTTGTACCATGGTGCCAACCAGAGAGCTCATGCGTACTCTTAGCGAAAACGGTTTTGTTAATCTCAAAGTTGTGTCCAGAGGGGTGGATACAAAATTATTCAACATCTCCAAACGTGACGAGCGTTTGAGAAATTCTTGGGGTGCTTCAGAAAACACCAAAGTGTTGATATCTGTTGGCAGAATGGCACCTGAAAAAAACTTAGACCAGGTCCTAAAAACTTATGAAGCACTGAAGTCCATAGGGCAAGCGTTTAAATTGGTGATGGTGGGAGACGGCCCATTGAAAGAGCAATTTCAACAGCGTTATCCAGAAATAATTTTCCCTGGTATGTTGTCACAGTCAAATTTAGCGGCTTACTATGCAAGCTCTGACCTATTCATCTTCCCTAGTCAAACTGAAACCTTTGGCAATGTGACTTTGGAAGCGCTTGCCAGTGGCATACCTGTTTTGGCATTTGATTGCGCTGCTGCCAGGGATTGGGTTCAAACTGGCATCAATGGCTGGTTGGTTGCTGAAAATAATCCAGCGGGTTTTGCGGCCCAAGCAGTCTCAATTTTTAATCAGAAAGATTTGCTAGAACAAATTACGCACAGTACACGACAGCAAGTGGTGCACTTAGACTGGGATCAGATAGCTGAGCAAGTGGAGTCTGTTTTATGGGATGCCATTCGCATGAGGTAAATAATACCCAAGCTCATGACAGTTCCCATGAAAACCATAACCCATTGAAGCGGCAACTCCAAAGCCAACAAGCCGCTGTAAATTCCCAGCATGATCATGACGCTGGCATTTTCATTAAAACCTTGAACGGCAATTGATCTGCCGGCTGTTAACAAAGTGTAGCCCCGGTTTTGTAGCAGCGCATTCATGGGCACCATCAGCATGCCGCCTGCAAACCCAGTAATTAGCATCAGTGGAATAGCAATCCACAACGACGTTGAAAAGGCCAAGGCTGGCAAGGACAAGCCCAACCAAAGACCCAGGGGGAGGACCTTGTAGGCATTTTGAAGTGCCACATAATGGCCAGCTATGCCAGCTCCAAAAATGACCCCAAAAGCCACGACAGCCTGCAGCAAACTGGCTTGTTCTAAGGGCATATTCAAAGCTTCCTTGGCCCAAAGCAAAACTGCAAACTGAACCACCGCACCAATACCCCAAAAAAGTGTGGTCACTGCCAGTGAAAGTTTGCCAACTGGATCTTGCCAAAGGATTCGATTGCTTTGGATAAAATTTTTGAAAAGAGCTACTGGCCGCATACTTTCTTGAGCATATCGAATGTTGAGATTTGGAATGCCAAAATTTAAAAGTCCTGCGATGCTGTAAATCACAATCAATGAGAGCAAAGGGCCTGCATATTGTGTTTCAAGACTGAGACCCAACAATTCAATGAAGGATAGGTTCAGTGTCGACATCCATACATAACTTTTAGATGCTACAAGCAGGCCGCCACAAGCAGTTCCCAAGATGACCGCCATCACCACAGTCACTTCAAGCCAGCCATTTGCTTTCACCAGTTTCTCGGCTGGCACAGTTTCAGTCACTAGACCATATTTTGCGGGTGCATAGGCAGATGCGGCCATGCCGGCAATGCCAAAAGCAAGCACAGGGTGAAAGTTGGTGAATATAAATGCAACGCCCACGACTTTAAGAGCGTTCATGCAAGCCATGAGTTTGGCTTTAGAAAAGGCATCGGCCAGAGGCCCCATTAGCGGCGCTAAAAATACATAAGACAAAGTGAATGAAAACTTGAGCAAGGGCGCCCACCATCCTGGGTAACCTTGCTCATGTAAAAAGGCGATGCCCAAAATTAACAGCGCATTGTCTGCCAGACCTGAGGCGAATTGAGCGCTGATCAGGTAGAAGAAACCTTTGGGCATTGTTTATGCCGAGGCTTCTGCTTGATTAATGTAAGCACCCGCTTTAAAGTTAAGCGCCAATTGATTGCGGCGGCCGATACCTTGGTATGCAATTCCTAAATCTTGGAGCATTTTTGGGTCATACAAATTGCGTCCATCCAAAATCAAAGGCTGGTTCATGCGCTCTTTGAGCATTTCAAAATCAGGATGATGGAAGGTTTTCCACTCAGTGACGACCAAAAGAGCATCAGCGTTGGTGGCCGCTTCGTAGGCTGTTTCGGCCAAGCTGAACCGACTTAACTCTTCTTCATCTTGAATGTCGTGTGACACAGCTTCATGTCCCTCTTTGGAAGCCAGAGGGTCAAAGGCACTCACTGTGGCACCGCGTTTTAACAATTCTTGAATGATGATGCGGCTGGGTGCTTCACGCATATCGTCTGTATTGGGTTTGAATGACAAGCCCCAAATGGCAAACTTGAGGCCCTGGAGTTCTTGACCAAAGTGATAGGTTATTCTGGAGACCAACAAGGTTTTTTGCTGATCATTGACGTTTTCTACAGCGCTGACCACTTTCATTTGACTACCGCAATCTAATGCAGTTTGAATCAGTGCACGGGTGTCTTTGGGAAAGCAGCTGCCTCCATAGCCGGTGCCGGCGTACAAAAAATCGTGGCCAATTCGCTGATCTGCACCAATGCCGCGACGAATGCTGTCGATGTCAGCTCCAAGCAAATCTGAAAGGTTGGCAATCTCGTTCATAAATGAGATGCGTGTGGCCAACATCGCATTGGCAGCGTATTTTGTAAGCTCAGCGCTGCGAACATCCATCCAGATGGTGCGGGCGTGGTGTCTATTAAAGCTGGAGTACAACAACTCCATTTTTTGATGCACAGTCTTGTAGTTTGGGTTGTCGTCTAGGCCAATCACAATACGATCTGGGTGCATAAAATCTTTGATCGCAGCGCCTTCTTTCAGGAATTCCGGATTAGAAATGACCTCAAAGAGTGACTCTTGAATGCCACGCTTGTTTAATTCGTCTTGTAAACACTTTTGAACTCGGTAAGCAGTACCTACAGGCACAGTCGATTTGTTCACAATCACTTTGAATTTTTTCAAATGGCGGCCAATTTGAGTAGCAACGGCCAATACATGCTGCAAATCAGCAGAGCCATCTTCTTTAGAGGGCGTACCCACCGCAATAAAAATAACCTCACCATGCTCAACGGCTTGAGCCATGTCAGTGGTGAAATGAATTCGGCCTTCTGCTCTATTTCTGGCCATCAGTTCTTGGAGTCCAGGTTCATAAATGGGCAGTCCGGCAGCATTGAGGGTGGCAACTTTATTTACATCGCTGTCAATGCACATCACTTGGTGGCCAAGTTCTGCCAAGCATCCGCCAGTCACCAAACCTACATAACCAGCACCAACAATAGAAATTTTCATGAGTTTCCCCCTTAAGAGAACTCAATTTTGAATATTCAAGATTTCTTTGTTGTGACGAATTCGTGTAATTTTTATGACTTTCAAAAACAATGATTGAACTTAAGGCGTTGGAGAAGATACGAATCTCCTCCAATGCAGGTTGAACTCGGTATGCAGGTACCAGATGATCACAATGAGAGCAGCAGTTCCATGAACTGTCAGCATCATGCCGCTAAAAGTTGCAGTCCCGTCGGCAATCAAGCGTTTCCCAATGGTGAGCATGTTGTAGTAGCCCATAAAGCACAGCATTGCCATAGCCAATGAATAGCTACGACCCACTCTGGGGTTCACGCTTGCCAGTTGAACTGCAAGCAATGCCAAAATGGAGGCTGCTATAAACAAGCCAATTCGCCAAAATAATTCACCTCGGTTGATGCGCTCAGAACTTTGAATAAGTTCTAAAGTACTGAGCATTTGGCTTTGTAAATTGGTCAATATTTGTCGTTTTTCGGGATCGATTAAAAAGTTAAAAGTCTCAAATTCAGTCAATCGAATTTCACCAGTTTTGTGATTCAAAATGGTTTGCTGTCCTTGATACAGATTTAAAAATTTGTCATTTCTTAAAAATTCCACGCTGCCTGATTTGGCAGTCGTGATTGTCTCGATACCGTCTTGCATTTTTGATATAAAAACGCTGGTGGCTTGATCATGGATATCTTTCTTTTTTTCAATGAAAAATACCGTTTGATTTGAAGCTGACTCTTGAAATTGACCGGGTGCAACGCGTTCGATGTCACTGCGCTTTTCAAATCTGTCTTTTAGATATTGGGTTTGAGTATTGCTCCAAGGCCACGCAAAAATGGCCAGCAAACTGATGGTCAAAACCACAGGCCAGCAAAACTGCCAGAGCGGCTTTAAGAACTTTGACAAACTTAATCCACTCGAAAACCAAATGATCATTTCACTGTCAAGGTACATTCTTGAAAACGTATAAACAATCGAAATAAACATGCTCAATGTGAGAATGGGGCCAGCATTTCCTACGCCATTCAACCCAATTAAAAGAATAACTTCAGAGGGATCAACTTTCCCCTTTGAGGCCTGCCCTAATATGCGGATGAGCATGATGGTCATCACAATGGTAAATAAAATAACCGTTGAACCTCCAAAATTCCTAAGAAGTTCTTTGTGAATGCTTTTTTGAAAAATAGTCATGGCAATTTTAGTCTGACAAGACTGTCATTTGATTCAAGCCGGCTGCCAATTGACAAGCCATTTTGTCATCTCAGTCAATCCATCCTTCATGGACGTTTGCGGCCATTCTCCTATGAGTTTCGCGAGTTTTTGGTCGCTGGCACATGTCAGGGGAACGCCAGACACTTGC
>CAXNGF010000122.1:0-6177 GCA_964201905.1 Limnohabitans sp.
GGATTGCCCATCATCGTGTGCCAGTGAAAAATTAATGGCTTCAATGCGGTCGTGGTAGTCCTTGCTTTTGCTAACGTCGGAAAATCGGCCTACCCGATGGTGCGATTTGATGCCCAACTCTTCTTCTAGAGGGTTAACGAAAGTGCCAAACATATCTAGCAACATCCCCTTGCAGCCGTCCCGAATGACTTGGAGCACTTCCATGTTGACCAAAGTGGTAAACACGATGGGCTTGATGTTCTCGACCTCTGCGGTGTGATTGATTTGGCGCACGGCTTGGTGTGCCTTGTCTGCACTGTCAACAAATGGCAGCCGGATGTAGCGTGTTTTCATCTCAAATTGGGCCAAGATGGCCTTGCCAAAGGTTTCGGCTGTAATTCCTGTGCCGTCGGAGATGAAAAAAACGGTTCTGTTTGGCATTGTTCAAATTTTAATGGGGTGGACAGTGAGATGAGACCTAAAATCTAACTCATTATCTACCGCCTGCTGGCGCTCAAGAATCAAGTCTAAAAACAATCAAGATTCTGAGCATTGGTTCGGGCTCAAAGTGCCGTTCTTTTAATATTGGAGTTTTTATGTCTAAGCTTTTTGCAAAGGACGCGTTGGCCGTTCCCTTCGAGCTACTTCGAATGACGGATGTTGAGTCCGTGGGTGGCAAAAATGCCAGCTTGGGCGAGATGATTTCGCAACTGCCTAACGGTGTCAGAGTCCCTACAGGCTTTGCCACCACAGCGCATGCATTTCGAGAGTTTTTAAAGCACGGCGGTTTGGTCGATCGCATCAACCAAAAATTGAACGCATTGGATGTTGAGGATGTTCGGTCTTTGGCCACTGTGGGGGCTGAGATCCGAGGCTTGGTGGAGGCGCAGCCTTTTCCTGCAGACCTTGAGAAAGCGATTCGTGACGAGTTTGCAGTTCTGAGCGCTGGCAATGGGCAGGCTTCTTTTGCTGTGCGTTCGTCTGCCACTGCCGAAGATTTACCAGATGCATCCTTTGCGGGCCAACAAGAAACTTTTTTGAATGTGATCGGCGTTGATGATGTCCTTCACAAGATGAAGGAAGTGTTTGCCTCTTTGTACAACGACCGAGCGATCAGTTATCGCGTGCACAAAGGTTTTGCTCACGCAGATGTCGCATTGTCTGCGGGGGTTCAGCGCATGGTTCGTTCTGACTTGGGCGCAGCAGGCGTGATGTTCACCATTGATACTGAAACGGGCTTTGAAGATGTGGTGTTCATCACATCAAGTTAGGGATTGGGCGAGACAGTGGTGCAGGGCGCTGTCAATCCCGATGAATTTTATGTGCACAAGCCCATGTTGGCGGCTGGTAAAAATGCCGTCATTCGACGTAATTTGGGCTCCAAACTCCTTCAAATGATTTTCTCCACACCAGAAGAAAAAGCCAGCTCGGGCAAGCTGGTGAAAACAGTCGATGTGGCCATGGAGTTGCGCAATCGCTATTCTCTGACTGATGCAGACGTTACGCTGCTGGCGCAATACGCTATGGTGATTGAAAAGCATTATGGCCGCCCGATGGACATTGAGTGGGGCAAAGATGGCGCCGACGGCTTGATTTATATTTTGCAGGCGCGACCTGAAACCGTGAAGAGCCAAGCCAAAGGCTCCGTAGAGCTTCGTTACAAACTCAAAGGAAAGGGTGCCGTTCTGGCAGAAGGTCGAGCCATTGGCCAAAAAATTGGCACTGGATCTGTTCGTTTGGTGCACAGTATTTCAGAAATGGACCAAGTGCAAGCAGGCGATGTTTTGGTGACTGACATGACCGATCCCAATTGGGAACCCGTCATGAAGCGCGCCAGCGCCATTGTGACCAACCGGGGAGGACGTACCTGCCACGCCGCCATCATTGCCCGCGAGTTAGGTATTCCTGCGGTGGTTGGCTGCGGCAATGCCACTGCACAGCTGAAAGATGGCACGCTTGTCACTGTGAGTTGTGCCGAAGGTGATACCGGGCGCGTTTACGATGGGCTGCTCGAAATGGAAGTGTCAGAAGTGACAAGAGGCACCATGCCTGAAATTCCCACCAAAATTATGATGAACGTGGGCAATCCCCAATTGGCATTTGATTTTGCCCAATTGCCTAACCAAGGTGTTGGCTTGGCGCGTCTGGAGTTCATCATCAATAACAACATCGGTGTCCATCCAAAAGCCATTTTGGATTACCCCAACATCGACACTGACCTGAAAAAGGCCGTCGAGTCTGTTGCGCGGGGTCATGCTTCACCCAAGGCGTTTTACATCGACAAAGTCACAGAAGGCGTAGCCTGCATTGCAGCAGCGTTTTGGCCTAAACCAGTGATTGTTCGTTTGTCAGACTTCAAGAGCAATGAGTACCGCAAACTCATTGGTGGTAGCAGGTATGAGCCTGAAGAGGAAAACCCCATGTTGGGTTTCCGCGGAGCTGCACGTTACATCAGCGAAGATTTTGGCGAGGCCTTTGCCATGGAGTGTGAAGCCATCAAGCGTGTTCGTGGCGCTATGGGCCTGAGCAATGTGCAAGTGATGGTTCCATTTGTGCGCACCTTAGCTCAAGCCGACCGCGTGACCCAATTGCTTGCAAAGCACGGTCTTCAGCGCGGGCAAGATGAATTGAAAATTATCATGATGTGCGAAGTGCCAAGCAACGCCATCTTGGCTGACCAGTTCTTGGAATACTTCGATGGCTTCTCAATCGGCTCCAACGATCTGACGCAACTCACCTTGGGCTTGGACCGCGACTCCGGTTTGGAGTTGTTGGCTGTCGATTTTGACGAGCGCGATTTGGCGGTTCAAACCTTGATATCACAGGCCATTCAAGCGTGTCTGCGTCAAGGAAAATATGTGGGCATTTGTGGCCAAGGCCCCAGCGATCACCCAGACTTTGCTCGCTGGCTTATGGCGCAAGGCATCAGCTCTATCTCATTGAACCCAGACACCGTGGTTGAAACTTGGACTCAACTTGGAAAAGTCGATTGAAACTATCTGAATCATTTCAGCAAAAGTATGCCGCCTACCAATGGCGGCTGCATCGCAACGTCTTGACGTACCTCATTTTGCTCCTTTGCTTGATGGGCATCATGGGCTGGGCGGAACATCAAGGCCTTTCAAGAAATTTGATTGGCCCTATTTTTCTGTTTTCGACTGTCATGATTTACGCCCTGATTGGTGTCGCGGGTAGAACCTCCAATGCAGAAGAATATTACGTAGCGGGCCGACGCATTCCTGCTTTTTACAACGGCATGGCCACAGCGGCAGATTGGATGAGCGCGGCTTCGTTCATCAGCTTGGCCGGCGCACTTTATTTGCAAGGCTTTTCAGGCAGTGGCGATCAAGCAGGTGGTTTGGCCTACGTGATGGGTTGGACCGGGGGATTTTGTTTGGTGGCGTTGCTTATTGCCCCCCACTTGCGAGCCATGAATTTGTACACCTTGCCAGACTTTTTTAGTCAACGCTATGGTGGCCGTTGGCCAAGATTGTTGGCAGCATGGTCTGCCATTTTATGTTCGTTCACCTATGTGGTTGCACAGATATATGGCATTGGTTTAATTGCGTCACGTCTCACCGGGGTGCAGTTTGAAATTGGTATTTTGCTGGGCTTGGGTGGCGTCTTGCTGTGTTCCTTTTTGGGTGGCATGCGTGCCATCACTTGGACGCAAGTCGCTCAGTACATCATTTTGATGATGGCATTTTTAATTCCAGTCTCTTGGCTGGCCTACAAGCAACTTGACACGCCCTTGGCACCTTTGGCCTATGGTGCTCAGCTGTCAAAGATTGCAGACTTAGAACAGAAACTCATTGCCGACCCCTCTGAGTTGGCCGTCAGGGCAGAGTATTTGCGTCGCGCTGAAGCGCTGCGAAAAAAGCTGGAAAATGTCGAGCAGGCTTTGAAGAACGAGCGACAAATTCTGGAGCAACAAGTGCGTGATTTGAAGCTTCAAAACGCAGAGTTTTCAGTCATCACGCAAGCTCGGCGCGACTTGCTTGCATTGCCCAAAAATGCCGCCGATGCCAAGGAAGTTTGGTACAAGGCCATGCAAGACAACATGGAGCGATCCAAGCCGTTGAGTGGCATGCCACTTCATGGAAAAGCTTTTCAGGGAGAGCCTGATGGCACCCCTCAAGAACAGGAGCTTTTCAAACACTCACGCATCAATTTCGTCGCGCTGATTTTTTGCCTTATGGCGGGCACTGCTGGCCTGCCTCATTTGCTAACCCGCTTCTACACGGTTCCTAATGAATCAGAAGCGCGTCTTTCAGTAGCTTGGTCTCTGTTCTTTATTGCCATCTTGTATGTCAGTGCCCCCGCCTTGGCTGTGCTTGTGAAGTTTGAGGTCATGAACAACTTGGTAGGAAGCTCCTTTTCTGACCTTCCTCATTGGCTAGCTCAGTGGTCTCGGGTTGACAGCGCTTTGGTTGAAGTATCCGATGTGAATCTCGATGGGATCTTGCAGTTTGGTGAGCTCAAATTAGGGGCTGACATGATCATGTTGGCCAGTCCTGAAATGGCGGGACTGCCCTATGTCATTTCCGGCTTGGTTGCGGCAGGGGGTTTTGCCGCTGCTTTGTCCACGGCTGATGGCTTGCTTTTGACCATTAGCAATGCCTTTGTTCATGACATGCGCTTTGGCATGAAAAAGGGCAGGCAAACCGAAGAGGGGCGTGTGATTCTGTCAAAGTTTGCGTTGCTGGCAGTTGCCATGTGTGCCGCCATGGTGGCTGCATGGAAGCCAGCTGAAATTCTGGCCTTGGTCTCAGCATCCTTTTCTTTGGCCGCTTCCGCATTTTTCCCTGGCATGGTGTTGGGAATTTTCTGGAAGGGCGCCAGTCGAAAAGGTGTGGTTTTAGGCATGTTTCTTGGCCTTGGCGTCACATTGAGCTACATGCTTGTTAATTCAACAGTTTTGCGATCTGCCATGCATTGGCCAGTGGAAAGCGGTTTATTTCTGGGTATCCAACCTATTTCTGCTGGTATTCTGGGGGTGCCGGTTGGATTTTTGGCCATCCTCTTAGGTAGTTGGGTGTGGCCTGACCGACCTAGCTCGCAATCTGAACTTGATTCCCCCTCCCAAAACCCCTATCCAGGCCTGTAATTCCTAGGCTATAATCGCGGGCTCACCTTGCTGCACCCCGTCCGACGCTGGGGGTAGCTTTTTTCCAAAAACTGCATTGTGCTTACCCTCATTCGGTACCTTTGCAGTGATAAACCCAAAAGGAGTTTCAATGCGTCATTACGAAATCATTTTGCTGATTCACCCGGATCAGAGCGAACAAGTTCCAGCCATGCTGGAGCGTTACAAAGGCATGATTGTTGCCGGCGGTGGCAAGATTCACCGTGTCGAAGACTGGGGTCGTCGTCAGATGGCCTACCAAATTAACAAGTTGGGCAAAGCCCACTACTTGTGCGTGAACATTGAAGCTGATCAGGCTGTGATGGCCGAACTCGAACATGCCTTCAAGTTCAACGACGCTGTTTTGCGCCACTTGACTGTTCTCAAGAAGAAAGCCGACACCGGCCCATCTTCCATGATGAAACAAGTCGAGCGCGAAGAAGCTCGCAAAGCCCAACAAGCCGAATTTGCAGGCTAATTACATTTGTTAACGGGAGACAATCACGTTGAATTAACCGCTGGTATCGCAGAGCAAAAAGCAATTCGATACACACCGGCTGGCTTGCCAGTCATAGACTTGGTTCTAGAGCATGCCTCTAGCATTCAAGAAGCGGGAACTCTCAGACAGGTCAAAGCCACAGTGAAAGCTGTCGCCATTGGCGCTGTTGCAGAGCGAGTTCAAACCCAGCCGATTGGCAGTGTTTGGAAATTCAGCGGTTTTTTGGCTACTCCCAAAAACGGAAAAAATGTAATTCTGCATATTCAAGAATTCAAGACACTTTAATTTCAGGAGGCCCCATGGCCACTTTCAAAAAATTTAACAAAGACAAGCGCCCCAAGCGCAACACCCAGTCATTGCTGTTCAAACGCAAGCGTTTCTGCCGTTTCACAGTCACTGGCGTGGAAGAGATTGACTACAAAGACGTCGACACATTGCGCGACTTCATTGCTGAAAATGGCAAAATCATCCCCGCTCGTCTGACAGGCACACGCGCTATTTATCAGCGTCAGTTAAATACAGCCATTAAACGCGCTCGTTTCTTGGCCATGTTGCCTTACAGCGACCAGCACAA
>CAXNGF010000123.1:0-6176 GCA_964201905.1 Limnohabitans sp.
GCCACCTCCTAAATCGCAGCCAAACAGCTCTAATTAAAAGATGAGAAGCCCAAACGGCAATCAAGGAAAAAACAACGTCACTCAAGAAATGTCCACCCTGCGCAATTCGGGTCAGACCAATCAAACCGCCCGCTATCAAGCCAGTGTAGAGCCAAAATTGGCGCCGCCTTCTAACGCCGAACATGCCCAAGGACATGAGCGAAAATCCAACCGCGGCATGCCCGCTGACAAACGAGCAGTTTGATTGACAAAATTGACTTGGCACAAAGACTGGTACAAAAGCAGTTGACCCCGCAAAAGCCTGTACATCACGAGGACGAGGACGCCCCATCCCATCCTTTAACACTGCGTGAACCAAGAGGCCGATACCTAGCACAACCACAACAACAAAAGCAGAAGCACGGCGCCAATTCCTTCTTGAAACTTTGGAAGGCATCATGACAGACACCACCAAAAGAACAAGCGAACAAACAAACAGCACGCGACCTGCCCAAGGTGTACCTTGGTAAACGGCTTTGACCAGCAAAACATCATTGGCGGGAAAGTTTCCTAGATTGCCATAAAACAAATTAGAAACCCACAGATCTAATTGAGGGTAGGCGCTGAAAACGAAGGTCGCAAACAAAAACAATCCGATACAACCGCGTATGCCATGGATGTGCCTTGTCAAAGCTCTTGTGAGCACTCGATGCAACAAATGAATCATGGTTTAAGCCTTGATGGTTCAGGTGCCTTCACAACGGATAGAGGGCCAATGACCTCAAGCGTCTCCCATTCAGAAGACCAATAAGGCCTGGTGTTCTTGACCAAGGCCATCTCACCTGGCAATGGCTCACGCCTGGGGGCCTCTTGCTGTCGGTAAGTGGCAAAAGAAGGAAGATGGACACCCCATTGAACAATGGTGCTGGGGTTATCACGAAACTTCAACGCGAGACCGTGCACAGGCGCTTGAAGTGTTTGAGCCCACCAAGGCAAAACAACGAGTGCTAAAACGCTGACTTGAAAAAATGCAAAGGACATCAACCCAAGGCCTTGAGTCATGTAAGTGTTGACAGGATTTACAACACGTAACAAATATTTCATGACAGGCGTGACATACACAAGTAAGGGAAGTGCAAATAACCAAACCTTCATCTGGACAATTGGGGAACCCTCTAACAAGGTCTTGTAAAAAATGTCATCTACCCATTCAGGATGTTCCTGCAAATAACCCGGAAGCAAGAGAATTGCAATAAAGCCTGAAATTCCAGTTGCCCAGGCCAAGGCCCAAACGCGAGTGCTTGCAGCCAAGGCTGTAAAAGTCAGCAACAAACACACTGCAGGACCGGCATACAACAAATAGTGTGGAAGCTTGGTGTTGGCTATGCTGAAGAAACAAAACACAAAGGCAAACCAAATCCAGGCATATTTCAAGACTGGTTGCTGCCATTGAATTCGGACTCGGGCTGTTGCACTGATGAAAAATGCTGACCAAGGTAACCACAGCATTGGCAAAGCGATCAAGAAGTAAGCAAAGTGCCCCGAATGCCCTTCCATGCTGCCCATGAATCGCTCGACGTTGTGCTTCAAGATAAATCCGTTGACAAAACTTTGGCCATGCCTTGCGTAGGCATACAGGTACCAAGGACCCGACACCGCTAGCAAAATGAGCCACGCGACCAGATCCGAAAACAGCGCCTTAAGAGGTGCCCGAGCTTGAGGAGTTAGAAAGCCGTAAATGGCCAATGTGCCTAAAGGCAAAACAATGGCCACTGGCCCTTTCACCAAAAGCCCCAAAGCAACCCAAAGGGCCAGCTTTCTGCGAGACGCAACACTGTTGGAACTGATGACACGCCAGAGCTCTGTAAAAATAAGAACTAAAAAAAGACCTAACAAGGCATCCGCTGTAGCGGTTCTTGCCATAGCCCATGGCCCCAAACTGGTCGCTGAAATAACGGCAGCCATCAAGCCAGCTCGAGGCCCCCAGTGCTGAAATGCAAACTGGGCCAATGCCAAACTTGCTAACCAACCAGACAATGCAGAAGGCAATCTGAAAGCGAACTCATTTAAACCAAAAATTGCTGCACTGATCGCTTGCAACCAATACACACCAATGGGTTTGTCAAAGCGATCCAGACCATTCAGCGTAGTGTGTCCCCAATCGCCAGAAAACAACATTTCACGAGTGGCTTCGGTGAATGCGCCTTCATCGACATCAAATAAATACGCTTGATCTAGCCCCAATAAAAAAAAGCCTAACAAGACCATCGCACCCAAAATCCACAGGGCGGACAATGAATGAGTCCGATCAGTGGATGACATGCCAAGCCTCATTGGGGTGCGCACTAAAGTCGTTTTGAGTGTGATACGAGTTAAATTTGCCGGCATCGTAATAGGTACGCATCAATATCTCTGCAATGACGCCAGTTGTCAGAAGCTGCAATCCACTTACAACAGCAAAAAATCCTAAAAACATCAAGGGCCGATTGCCTATAGATTCACCCAAAACTTTCAAAATACCAAGGTACGTGAGAATTAAGAGACCTATGCCTGTGACGATGCTGCCAAGACCACCAAAAAAATGACCTGGCCGCGAACCAAATCGCAAAAAATAGTGAATAGACAGAAGATCAAGTAAAACCCGAAAGGTGCGAGAAAGGCCATATTTAGATTGGCCTTTTGTGCGAGGGAAATGCGAAACAGGTATTTCCGCCATGCGCATTGGCGATGTCACTGTTGCCAACCAGGCTGGAATAAATCGATGCATCTCGCCATACAGGCGTACCTTGCGAAGCACTGAGGCACGAAAGGCCTTCAGACTACAACCAAGGTCTTGGAAGTTGAGTCCACTGACATTGCGAATCAAATGATTGGCTAATTTTGAAGGTATCTTGCGCAGCCAGAGTCCGTCTTGTCGGTTCTGGCGCCAGCCTGCCACCATGTCTAGGTCTTTAGACAGCAAATGATGAACCAATTTGGGAATGTCGCGCGGATCATTTTGCAAATCACCGTCCATGGTCACAATCACATCACCTCGCGCAGCGTCAATGCCAGCTTGCATTGCAGCCGTTTGCTTAAAGTTGCGAAGCAAGCGAATTAAACGAACATGAGGCCCAACGGCTTTGGCTGCTAGATTCAATTGATCCCAAGTGGCATCGCTGCTGCCATCATCCACCACGATCAATTCCCATGGATGTGGATAGCTCAACAATGCCGCTTGAACCGCTTGAATTAGATCGCCGGCCAACTCTTCTTCGTTGAACATCGGCACAACGACTGATAGCTGATGTGACTGCCTTGGTTCACCGGATTTCAAGTTCAGATGCGTTGAATCAGACATGGGCACCGTTTTGCTTTGATTTGAAATATTCAAGGGGTGATGAATTAAAAGACAAGGCCACTACTGCGCCTAGAAGAGATATGAACAAGAAAAATAAATGGGTTAGCAAGACACTTCCCATCAAGCCCTTCATTTCTTGCCACGAGAGACCCAAGCCAGTCCAAACACCTGCTTCGTAAGTTCCCAGTCCCGCAGGACCTGTCAATGGCAACAAAGCGGAAAGCTCACCGGTTAAAGCGCCGCGCACGGTTTGAAGGGTGCCTAAAGCTGTTAAATTGGAAAGCAGTAAAGAGACGACCAGTATTTTGACAATCCAATTGGCAGCCGACCAAAACCAACCCCATGCGCTGGACCGTTGGTGCAGAAAAGCTCGAACTTGACGGATGAGAAAATGTCGCGATCGCAATAGTCGAAGCCACCATTTTTGCGTCACGAAACACAAAATCATGGCAGCTAGTAAAACAGCAATTCGCAACTCAGAACTGAAAAAAGGCAATAACAAAAAAGCCAAAGCAAGCAAAACAATGCCATCTTGCAATCGCAGCCAAAGCAGGCTGCGAATACATTGTTGCAATGAGACTTTCAATAATCTTTGTACGAGGACTGGATAACCCAATTCCCCAACTCGAAAAGGCACCAGTACCACTGCGGCATTGTGAAGAAAAGTTAAACTGAGTGCGTCTCGTAAGCTGATTTTTCCATGCGCCTTCCATTCGGATTTGAAACGAAACGCCCTGAAGAAAAAACTGCTCAACCAACCCAAAGTGCAAAGAACCAATACCATTTTGGGTACGTCCAACAATCGGGTGAGTGTTAAATTCCAATCAGAGTGTCGAACCAATGCCAATAGCAGCATGAGTGCAAGCATCCAAAATACAAGGCGGTAAAACCATTTCCGAATTCGAACATGTGGTTCAAATTGCTTTTCAGTGATGATGTATTTCATTTTTTAAACATCCCGTTCACAGCGATCGAATTAGCAAATATTTTTTCACCAAAAGCATTGCTTGCATCAGGGAAATGCAAGCCAAATTGAATTGGATAAATTGCACAAAAAAGAAATCAGATTGCGGTGTTGTCAGGTGCAAAGAAATCAAAATATGCAATGCAATGAGGAACACGCCACCACTGGTTCTTTGAAACCATGCGTTCCAAGAATGGTGCCGCTCCCATAGAAGTGCAAGAGCCACCACCGAAAATGCCAATCCTGCGCCTGCAATCACATCAGCAGGCCAATGAGCACCCACGGCCACACGCGCCCAAGCGGCAATACCCGCAACTAACGCAACCATCGACAAATGCCAATTTTGAGCGCCTCGCAGTTTGAGGACTGTACAAACAATCAGCGCGCATGAAATGGCAGCAAGTGCGTGGCCTGATGGCATTGAACCGCTCACCAAGGGGGGGTGGTCAATGATGCTCAAGTTTTCAACACCCAAAACGCTTGCGGGTCTTGGAATGGGCATCAAAATTTTGATCAACTGCGCTAAAAATGCACCAATTAGCCATGTTTTCAGAACCCAAGAGGTAATTTCTCCTGGAAAGCGCTCGATTAACAAGAGGATGAGCAAAATTACCCAAGCGTCCCCGCCAAGATTGATCAAAGCCCAAAACCAAGATGGCATAAGAGGTGCAGCATGAATGTTCAACATCCATGCTTGATTCCATCCGAAAGACATCAGGGCTAAACTCAGACTGGCACAGGCAACCAACGCAATGGTAGACAAAACGACCATCTTGTAAGACGAGAGTTGCAGAGCAGATTGGTTATTCATAAAGGAAATAGCAAACAGTTCAATTTCGTTTGCGACATTTTTATTTCAACCAAGTTTCATGACAGTGTCATGAATATTTTCTAAATTTGCGATATGAAACGCAAAGTTCTGATCACCGGCGCTGCAGGATTTATTGGCTCTCGCTTATCCGAGCATTTGAATGCGCTAGGTTATGAGATCCTAGGATGCGATATCTATAACTTTAGAAATCAATTTTTTGATGTTGGTGATGCCAATCACCTGGTACTCCAAAGACTGCGCTACGACCGAATTAGTCACTTCCTTCAGCGAAATCAAATCCAATACCAGACAACTGACCTTTCGGACCATGGCGCTGTCATGACATTGTTCGAATCGTTTCAGCCTGATGTCGTTGTTCATCTTGCAGCCCAAGCTGGCGTTAGGCATTCCGTCAAATCGCCAATGGATTTTGTTAAATCCAACTTGAATGGTTTTGCCAATGTTTTAGAGGCTTGCAAAAAATACGAAGTTCAGGCGTTTTTATATGCCAGTTCCTCCAGTGTTTATGGTGCGAGGACAGATGCACCGTTTCGAGAAACTGACCGCTGCGACTCACCTGAATCTTTTTACGCAGCCACCAAACTGGCCAATGAACTCATGGCTCAAGCCTACTATGCTCAGTACAAGACCCCCTCTGTTGGGCTGCGATTTTTCACAGTCTACGGTCCATGGGGCAGACTAGACATGGCGCCGATTCTCTTTGCACAAAAAATGCGTAAACGACTACCTATCCAACTCTTTGGAGATGGTTTGCTTAAGAGAGACTTTACGTATGTGGGAGATACTATTTTCGCTTTGACGAGACTCATTGAATTGGGCGGCAGTCTGCAAGGTGCTGACGTTGTCAATGTGGGGCACTCAAACCCTATTCAAGTAACTGAGTTCGTTAAAACACTGGCAGAGTGTCTTGGTACTGAACCTGTGGTCGAATTAGCACCCATGCAAGTGTCTGGCGTTCCCCTGACATGTGCCAGCGACCAAAAACTCGCGAAACTCATAGGAGAATGGCCGCAAACGTCCATGAAGGATGGATTGACTGAGATGACAAAATGGCTTGTCAA
>CAXNGF010000124.1:0-6168 GCA_964201905.1 Limnohabitans sp.
AATTTTGGCCGATTGCGGCTATGACTGGCTGCTCATTGACATGGAACACTCACCCAACGATTTGACGGAAGTACTGGCCCAACTTCAAGCCATGAAAGGCGGCACTGCAACCCCCATCGTGCGCCCGCCATGGAACGACATGGTCACCTTCAAACGCCTACTCGACATTGGTGTACAAAACTTGCTGGTGCCCTACATTCAAACCGCTGAAGAAGCTCGCAACGCGGTGTCTTACACGCGCTACCCACCGCTTGGCGTTAGGGGTTATGCAGGCGCACCCAGAGCCAGCAACTACGGCCGCGTCAAAGACTATGCGCATCTCAATGCCACCGAATTGTGCTTGTTGCTCCAAGTTGAAACACTGCAGGGTTTAGACAACTTAGAGGCCATTGCCAATGTTGATGGTGTTGATGGTGTCTTTATTGGGCCAGGCGATTTGTCTGCTGCTCTGGGTCATTTAGGCAACCCCAAACATCCAGAAGTTTTAAAGGTCATTGACGATGCCATAGCACGCATCAAGGCCTGTGGCAAAGCGCCAGGTATTCTGACGGGCGATGAAGCTTTGGCCAAACATTACGTGGCGCAAGGCTGCTTGTTTGTGGCGGTCGGCGCCGATCAAAACGTTTTGCGTGACAGCGCCACGGCGCTCGCACAACGCTTCAAAAGCTAAACCCACTGATTCAAATTGATTCAAATTTTATAAAAGACACTTATGCTCAATCCTCCCGCCAGCCCCCTTAAACTTCCTCGCCTTCTTCTAACCGGTGCTGGCGGCAATTTGGGCAAAGAACTCAGACCTCGTCTCAAGTCTTATTGCGATGTGTTGAGAGTCAGCCACCGAAGCGATTTAGGTCCCATCGCACCTGGTGAAGAAATCATGCTGGCCTCTTTGGAAAACAAAGAACAAATGATGGCCCTGTTGCAAGACGTGGATGCCGTAGTGCACATGGGCGGCGTTTCTACCGAGCAGCCTTGGGATCCCATTTTGGCCAGTAACATTGTGGGCATGGTCAACCTGTATGAGGCGGCGCGCTTGCAAGGTACCAAGCGCATCGTCTTTGCAAGTTCTAACCACGTTACAGGTTTTTACCGGCAAGACGAAGTCATCAACACCAAAATGCCACCCAAGCCAGATGGCTTTTATGGCTTGTCCAAGGCCTTTGGCGAAGACCTTGCCGAGCTTTATTGGGCGCGTTGGGGCATTGAGACTGTGAGCTTGCGCATTGGTTCTTCATATGCAGAACCCAAAGACCGACGCATGTTGGCCACCTGGCTAAGCTTTGATGATTTAGAGCGTTTGGTGGTGGCGGCACTCACCGCACCCATTGTGGGTCACACCATTATTTATGGCATGTCTGACAATCAAACCACTTGGTGGGACAACACACATGCCAAGCACATTGGCTATCGACCGCACGATCGTTCTGACGTTTTCAGAAACGCCGTAGAAGCAAGGCAACCCAAGATCGATGGCCAAGACAAAGCGGCCATTTATCAGGGCGGCGCTTTTGTCAAAGCATCGCCTCACGGCTAAATTATTCTCATGCAGCCTCTTCAATTTGTGGCCATTGGCGAATGCATGCTCGAAGTTCAAGCCAATGGCTTTGGCCCGTCTGTGCTTTCGTATGGTGGCGACACTTTTAACACTGCCGTTTACCTGAGACGATGCGCCGCAAGCTCCCAAATTGAAGTGAGCTATGCGACTGGTCTGGGTACAGATCATTTAAGTCAAACTCTGCGCAAAGAATGGGAAGCTCTTGGCCTTAATTTAAATGCAATGGAATACATCGAAGGCAAGCTGCCAGGCATGTACCTCATCGAAACCGATTCGAAAGGCGAGCGCACATTTCATTTTTGGCGAGAGAACAGCGCTGCCCGCGCGTATTTTCAATCGTCTGTGACAGCTCTTGAAAAAAACCTAGCTCAATTTCATTGCCTGTATTTCAGCGGCATCTCACTGGCCATCCTGAACGAAGCTTCACGCACACGGTTGTTTAATTTGTTAAAGCAAGCACAACTCAATGGCAGTCGTGTTGTGTTTGACAACAACTTCAGACCCAAACTCTGGCCTGATCGCAAGCTGGCACAAACGGTTTACCTTCAAGCCTTAGCGACTTGCCATACCGCCATGATCACATTGGACGATCATCAAGCCGTGTTTGATTGCGGCTCCTTAGACAATACACTCGCCCATGCACAAAGCCTGTCCATTCCAGAAGTGGTGATCAAGCGCGGCGCCGCCGATACGCTGGTAAGGCAAGAAAGCAGCTCTAAATGGGAGAGCATTCCCACGCTGCCCGTCAATCAGGTCATAGACACCACAGCTGCCGGCGACTCCTTTGCGGCGGGCTATTTAAGCCGTCGTCTGTGCGGTGTCAGTGCAAAAATGGCCGTTATATTTGGCAATGCCTTGGCGGCAAGGGTCATTCAGCACCGCGGTGCGCTGATCCCTATGGAGGCCATGCAAGACCTTCTATCAGACCCGGTTAATTGATAAATATCAACAAAATCAATAAGTTATATATTTAGCACTCCCCGCAAGAGAGTGCTAAAATCCAACCCATTATGGAAAGGAGTTCTGGTATGACAAACCTAGCTGGATCCCTCGACACTGCACTCACCCTAAAGAATCCATGGGCCGTAGTGCCTTCGTTGGGCCACCTCGATGCGTACATCTCTGCGGTTAACCGCATGCCCATGCTCACCCTCGAGCAAGAGCAAGAGTTTGCGCGCAAATTGAGAAACGAAAACGACCTCGAAGCCGCCGGTAAGTTGGTGCTCTCGCACTTGCGCGTGGTGGTTTCTGTGGCACGTCAATATTTAGGCTACGGCCTGCCCCATGCCGACCTCATTCAAGAGGGCAACATCGGTTTGATGAAAGCCGTCAAACGCTTTGACCCCGATCAAGGCGTGCGCTTGGTGAGCTACGCCATGCACTGGATCAAGGCCGAAATTCACGAGTACATCTTGAAGAACTGGCGCATGGTCAAGGTGGCCACTACAAAAGCTCAGCGCAAATTGTTTTTCAACCTGCGCTCCATGAAGCAAGGCCTCAAAGCCGAAGCCGATGAAGCTACAGGCACACACCGCGACACCCTCACCTCTTCTCAAATTGACAGCATGGCCAAAGACCTGAATGTCAAACGCGAGGAAGTGATGGAAATGGAAACGCGCATGTCTGGCGGCGATGTGCTGCTGGACCCATCACCCACAGACGATGGTGAAGTGGCTTATGGCCCCATCGCTTACTTGGCCGATGCGCATCACGAACCCACCGCCATGATTGAAGCGCACCAGCGCGACATGATGGCCAGCGATGGCATTGCCGCAGCCCTTGCATCCCTCGACCAACGCAGCCGCACAATTGTGGAGGAGCGTTGGCTCAAAGTGAACGACGACGGCTCGGGTGGCTTGACGCTACACGACTTGGCCGACGAGTTTGGCGTGAGCGCCGAGCGCATTCGCCAAATTGAAGTGGCGGCTATGAAAAAAATGAAAGCTGCTTTAACGGAATACGCTGAGGCCTAAGAGCATTTTCTTTCCAAGATACTCTCCACCAAAAAACCGCTCTAGTCAGTTCACAGAGCGGTTTTTTTACGTTCAATAAAGAGAGTGCAATTTAAAAATCAATTCACGAACTGCTCAGAGCCCACGATGCCCAGCTTGTTAAGCCCCAAGCGCTGTGCACTGGCCATGACCAGCGCCACAGACTCGTACTTGGCCTTGGCGTGCGAGCGAATGTGCAACTCGGGTTGAGGCTGAATGGCCGATGCTTCCTTTAGCTTCGCCTCCAAATCTGCACGCCCTGCAATCGGTTTGCCGTTCCAATTGATCACGCTGCTGGCGTCCACATCAATTTTGATGACCACGGGGTCTATCTTTTTAGTGGGCGAAGAGGCCACCGGCATGTCCAAATTCACCGAGTGCAACTGCGCCGGAATGGTGATGATCAACATGATGAGCAGCACCAACATCACGTCAATCAATGGCGTGGTGTTAATGTCCATCATCACTTCTGGCTCGTCACTGCCCGAGCCCGAGCCTATATTCATTCCCATGATCTTCTTCCTTTATTGCGGCTCAGTGATGAACCCGACCTTGGTAATGCCGGCGCGCTGCACCGCATACATCACCCGCCCCACCGACTCAAAGTCGCTCTTGCCGTCACCCCGGATCTGAACCTCGGGCTGGGGCTTCATGACCGCAAACTTCTTCATGCGCTGCAGCAAGTCGTCTGAGTTTTTAATGGGCGTGTCGTACAAGAAGATCTTGCCCTTCACATCCACCGAGATGATCACGTTCTCTGGCTTGGTCTCGCGCACCATGTTCTTCTCTTTGGGCAAGTCCACCTTGATGGACGTTGTCACCACAGGAATGGTGATCAAGAAGATGATCAAGAGCACCAACATCACGTCCACCAAGGGCGTGGTGTTGATCTCACTCATGATTTCATCGTCTTTTTCTGAACCGATGTTCATTGACATGATGGGCCTCTCAGTATTTTGAGCTTGGGTTTCTTTGAGCTTGGTCTATTTAGCAAGCTTGAATTACTTGTTGCTTGAAGCCAGCAACACAGAGTGCAAGTCAGAGCCAAACGCGTTCACATCTTCCATCACCGCCTTGTTGCGGCGAACGAGCCAGTTGTAGCCCAGCACCGCAGGCACCGCCACAGCCAAACCAATGGCCGTCATGATCAAGGACTCGCCCACAGGGCCGGCCACTTTGTCAATCGACGCTTGACCTGACATACCGATCTTGACCAACGCGTTGTAGATACCCCAAACCGTGCCAAACAAACCAACGAAAGGAGAAGTGGAGCCCACTGTGGCCAGCACCGCCAAGCCGTCTTGCATGCGGCTTTGAACGTTGCCAATGGCGCGCTGAATGTTCTGTGTCGTCCAAGTGTTGAAGTCAACAGCACCCAGCAACCCCGTGTGCTTGTTGGCGCTCTCCAGACCCTTTTCTGCAATGAAGCGAAATGGGCTGTCCTCTGCCAAACTGTCTGCGCCTTGGCGCAAAGAAGAGGCGCTCCAGAAGCTCTCTTTGGCAGCCGTTGCAAACTTAGCAGCCTTCGATTGCTCAAAGTACTTGGTAATGATCACAAACCAAGAGCCCATGGACATGATCACCAAGATCAGCAAAGTGCCCTTGGCCACGATGTCGCCCTGGGCCCACAAAGCGCCAAGGCCGTAGGGGTTCTCGTCGTGAGCACCGGGCGCGGGTGCGGCTTCTGCCGCAGCAGGCGCTGCAGCCGGTGCAGCAGGTGCCGCTTCAGCCGCGGGCGCAGGCGCCGCAGCCGCAGGCGCTGCTTCTTTGGGCTTGGCCGCAAAGCTGGTGCTGGCCAGACCAATGCCTGCCACCAAACCGATGGCTAAGACGAGAGTTTTGAGTTGCTTGATCATGGGAGGACTCCTCTGAAACGGATTCAATTAAATTTAAAAAATGGTCAACAAAAAGTGTTGGGTTCTTGTGGTTTTGATCTGTCGTGTTTGGCTGTTTGCTTTGAACAACTTATTCCAAGCGCCAGGTGTATTTCATGCTCGCCCAGCTTTGCTGGGGCCGGCCATCGATCGTGCCAGGCTTGAACTGGCACTTGGACAAACCAGCTCTTGCCGCTTCGTCCAAACGCCTAAAGCCCGAGGACTTCTCAACAGCTGACTCTAAGACCTTGCCATCAACGCCCACCAAGAACTTCAGCTGCACCGTGCCCTCCTCCTCCAAGCGCTTAGAGGCGCTGGGGTACTCGGGCTTTTCACAACCCGAAGCACTGATGACCGCGGCTGTGACCGCAGGCGGTGCGGGCGGCGCAGGGGGCGCCGGCGGCGCATTCATCTGCACTGGCAAGGGCGAAGGCGGCGCCACAGGCTGTGGCGTGTTGGACACCGCCGCAATGGCATTCATCGGAGGGGGCGAGGCCACCTGAATGTCCACGGGGGGCACATAAGAGGGCGGTGGGGGCGGCAAATTCTTAGGCGGCGGAGGTGGCGGGGGCGGCGGAATGTCGGGCTTGGTCTCTTCCAACAGGACGGCCTCAACCGGTCCCTTGAGCACCTTCACAAACTTGCGAGCAAGTCCGGAATTGATGGCCCAAAACAGCAGCCCGTGCAGAACCACCACCGCAGTCAACCCGATCAGGTGTTTGCGGGGTGTTCGCTGCCGGCTGGCGTA
>CAXNGF010000125.1:0-6146 GCA_964201905.1 Limnohabitans sp.
TGCTGCCTTCAGGATGAATGGTCGTCATAGAAATCCTTGCACTCAGGTTAAAGACAAGTGCGCCCAGCGCACTTGCGCAAGATCAATATTGATAAACACCATGGCCCGTTTTGCGACCCAATCTGCCTGCAGCCACCAACTCTTTCAGGAGCGGGCATGGGCGGTATTTGCTGTCGCCAAATTCTTTGAGGTACACCTCCATGACGGCCAGACATACATCCAAGCCAATCATGTCAGCCAAGGCCAAGGGGCCAATGGGTTGGTTGCAACCGAGCTTCATGCCGGCGTCAATGTCGTCGGGTGTGGCCAAGCCTTCTGACAATACAAACAAGGCTTCATTGATCATGGGCACCAAAATACGGTTGACCACAAAGCCTGGCGCGTTCTTGACCGTGATGGGCGTTTTGCCCAAGGCAGTGGCCAAGGCATGCACAGCGTCGTGTGTGGCATCGCTGGTTTGCAAACCGCAAATGATTTCCACCAGCGCCATCATGGGAACAGGGTTGAAAAAGTGCATGCCTATGAAGCGGTCGGCTCGGGTGGTCACAGCAGCCAACTGTGTGATTGAAATCGAAGAGGTGTTCGATGCGATGATCACTTCAGGCGCCAGCATGCCATCGAGTTGCTTCAGAATTTTGATTTTGAGGTCTTGGTTTTCTGTAGCCGCTTCAATCACCAGGTCAGCACTCTTTAAATCTTCGTACTGCGTGCTGCCTTGAATTTTGGACAAAGCTGCAAGCTTGTCGGCCTCGGTTATTTTTTCTTTCCTTAGCAAGCGGTCTAAGCTGCCCGATACCGTGGCAATGCCCTTGGCCACTGCTGCTTCAGAAATGTCGACCATCACCACCGGAATACCTGCTACTGCACATGCTTGTGCAATGCCGTTACCCATGGTGCCTGCACCAATGATGCCAACTTTTAGAATGATCATGATTTTAAAAAAGGAAAGTTAAAAAAATTATTGCGTCGCTTGTTGTCAATCCCTGAAGCGTTTGCGCGTTAAGGCCAAGGCCACCCAAAAAGCGACGACAGCAACGCCTATCAGCAAACCTAAATTGCTCGCAACATGGCTTGGCCATTGATCCAAAAACAAAGGTCGAACCAGCTCAATGGCCGCTGTCAATGGCAAATAGTCAGTGATCCTTTGCAGCCATTCTGGCAACTGCGTGCGCGGAAAGTAAATGCCCGATAAAAACATCATGGGCGTTAAAAACAAGGTGAAGTAATAGGTGAAAAAGTCATAGCCTTTGGCCATGGCATTGAAAATCAGAGCAATGCAACTGAAGGTGATACCCACCAACCACAACACCGGCCATGCCAACAACAATTTCCAACTGTGGCTAATGCCCAAGACCAGCATGACCCCCAAAATAGCGGTCACTGTAAACAGCGCTTTGTAAGAAGCCCACAACATTTCGGCCATGACCACATCGTCCAAGCGCACTGGCGCGTTCATGATGCCATCCCAAGTTTTTTGCATGTGCATGCGCGAGAAAGCTGAATACAAAGCTTCAAAAGAAGCGGCATTCATGGCACTCATGCAAATACTGCCGCTGGCCAAAAACAAGATATAGGGCACTTGCTGTCCCCCCGTACTCACCTCGCCCACCAAAGCGCCCAAACCATAGCCAAAGGCCACCAACCACATGAGGGGCTCAGCAATGTTGCCCACCAGACTGGGAAGCGCCAACTTGCGCCAAACCAAAAGGTTGCGCATGAAAACTGGCCACCAGCGCATGGACAAGTGCGGCGGCGCCCAAACCGATGGAATCACATGTTGTTTGCGCATCATGCATTCTCCCTAATTTGTCGACCGGTGAGTTTCAAGAACAAGTCCTCTAAGTTGGCAGGTCGATGCAAACTTCGAACATGCGGCCACGCCTGCAAAGCCATAAGCAAAGGCTGGGCTTGCGAGGTATAGAAAAAAGCCGTTTCGCCGCTGATTTCAACGCGAGCGGCATGTTGCCGCAAAGGTGAGTCCTCGCCGGCCAAGGCCAACGCACCTTGCCCATACAGTTCAACCACATCAGGCTCTAAGTGCTGCGCAATCAAATCGCGCGGCTTACCTTCGGCTATTTTTTTGCCATGGTCAATGACCAACAAGCGATCGCACAAACGCTCAGCCTCGTCCATGAAATGGGTGGTGAGCAAAATGGATTTGCCTTCTTGCATGAGCATTTGCAAGCGCTCCCACATCAGGTGCCGAGCCTGCGGGTCTAGGCCTGTGGTGGGCTCGTCCAACATCAACATTTGCGGTTGATTGATGAGCGCTCGCGCCAAACTTAAGCGCCGCTTCATACCACCAGACAACTCACCAGGCTTGGCTTTGGCCTTGCTGGTCAATGCGCCAAACTCCAACAGGCTTGCAATCCGGGCTTTGATGTCACGATCTTTGATGCCAAAGTAACGGCCATACACCAGCAAATTTTCTTCGGCGGTGAAATCTGGGTCCAGTGTGTCCATTTGAGCCACAACGCCCAAACGTGCCTTGATGGCCAAGGCTTCATCGGGCATCGACAGGTTTTCAAAATAAGTGATGCGGCCTGCATCGAGGGCTGTCAATCCCAGGCACATCCGAAGGGTGGTCGTTTTGCCAGCACCGTTGGGGCCAATCACCCCCAGACATTCTCCAGGCGAGATGTGAAACGACAAATCGTCCACGACGGTGTTATTGCCAAAACTTTTGACCAAGTTTTCGACATTCAATAAATAATTCATAGCTTGATTGTGCCTCGGAGATACCTGTTAATTGCTGACCCCATCTAGGTTCCTAAAGTTGGGTGAATCCATAAAGCCAATCGCTCAAAGCTGGCTTGCCAGCTTTAAATTAATATGTATACTTATTAAATCAAAGAAAATCCTCAGGAGACTGACCTTGAACGCCTCTCAACATACCGATTCTTTGGGTCGTTTAGAAGATTTGCCGGCTGACTACATTGCCGACATGACCGCCCTGTCGATCGCGCCTTTGTGGCCGCAATTGCGGGGTCTGTTGCCGCGCGGAAAACCCTCGCGTGTCACTCAGCCCTTCGTTTGGCATTACAAGGATGTACGCCCACAGCTCATGCGCGCCGGGGAACTCACACCCATTGAAAAAGCAGAGCGTCGTGTTTTGGTGTTGTGCAACCCAGGGCACGGCATTGAAAAATTGGTCGCCACCCCAAACATCTACGTTGGCATGCAGTTGATCTTGCCTGGCGAGGTGGCCCCCAACCACCGCCACACGCCCAGCGCAGTGCGCTTTGTGGTGGAAGGTGAAGGCGGTTTTACCACTGTGCAAGGTGAAAAATGCCCCATGCACAAGGGCGACTTGATCTTGACACCCGCTGGTCTTTGGCACGAGCACGGCCACGAAGGCCAAGGCCCCGTGGTGTGGATGGATGCACTGGATTTGCCCATGGTTTATGGCATGGAAGCCTCTTACGCCATTGAAGGACCTTCACAAAATGCCAGCCCAGATTTAGATGCCTCGCAAACCAAATACCAACGTGCAGGCCTGGTGCCCTTCAGTTCATTGAGTCAATCGGTGCGGGCGCCTTATCCCCAAATTCGCTACCCCTGGGTGGATGTGCGCAAAGCCCTGTTGGCGCTTGAAAAAGGCACGGCCAAAGACGATGCGGTTCAACTGGCTTATGTCAACCCAGAAACTGGAGCACCTTGCTTGCCCACCTTGGGTTTCTCTGCCCAACTCCTAAGAGATGGTCTTGACTTCAGCCCACGTCGCAGATCAGCCAGTTCGGTCATGCATGTGATTGAAGGCCGCGGCGAATCCGAGATCGACGGCGTGAGCTTGAAATGGTCAGAAGGCGATACAGTGGCCATTCCCACACACGCCCAAATTAAGCACCGCGCCAGCAATGGCCATGCCTATCTTTTTCATGTTGACGATGCGCCCACACAGCGCGCATTGGGCTTTTATCAGGAGTTCTGAGCATGAGCGGCACTGGCAAAAGCTTCATTGTCGTGGGCGGCGGTATAGGCGGTTTAGCGGCCGCTGTCGCGCTCAGTCAACAGGGCGTTCATGTCAGCGTTTTAGAACAAGCGGCCGAGTTGGGTGAAATTGGCGCAGGGGTTCAATTGGGGCCCAATGCCTTTGCAGCACTTGACGCTTTAGGGGTTGGTGAGAATGCGCGCAAGCGGGCTGTGTTCACAGAACGTCTCATCATGATGGATGCTGTGGACGGCTCTGAGGTTGGCAGCTTTCCAGTGGGTCAGGCTTTTCGCGATCGCTTCAAGAATCCATACGCTGTGATTCACCGTGCAGACATCCACACCTCCATGTTGGAAGCGACGAGAGGCTCCAATCTGATCCATGTGGAAACCTCGACCAAGGTTGTGAGCGTAAGCCAAGATGACGCAGGCGTTACGGCAGTCGACCAACACGGCCGCGTCTTCAAAGCCGATGCCTTGGTGGCCGCCGATGGCGTTCGTTCTGTGATCCGCGAAAAATTATTCAATGACCCGCCTCGCATTTCGGGTCACGTGGTGTACCGCGCTGTGGTGCCTGTGGCAGAAATGCCGCTCGATTTGCAAATCAATGCGCCCGTAGTTTGGGCTGGCCCTGACTGTCACTTGGTGCACTACCCGCTGCGCGATGGCCAGCAATACAACTTGGTCGTGACCTTTCACAGTCGAGACGAAGAGGAATGGGGTGTGACGGATGGCAGCAAGGAAGAGGTGCTCAGTTATTTTGATGGCATTTGCCCTCGCGCAAGGCAGATGCTGCACCTTCCCAAAACTTGGCGCCGCTGGGCCACCGCCGATCGCAACCCTTTAGAAAAGTGGGGCGATGGCCGCGTGACCATGTTGGGTGATGCGGCACACGGCATGCTGCAGTACATGGCACAAGGCGCCTGCATGGCCATTGAAGACGCTGTGACTTTGGGCGAAGCCATGAAGCATTGCCAAGGCGATGTGCTCAAAGCTTTTCAGTTGTATGAGAAAAGCCGCATTCCACGCACCGCGCGGGTGGTGTTGTCGGCCCGTGAAATGGGTCGCCTGTATCACGCCAAAGGTGTTGAACGATTGGTGCGCAACCAGTTGTGGGAAGGCCGTACACCAGAGCGCTTCTACGATGCCCTTGAATGGCTTTATGGTTGGCGCGCCGAAAACTCATTGGTCCTTTGAAGACTTCTGCTCTTTGTCAATGCCAGCTCGTCAGCATCGACCGAAGACCCTCCTACAATAGCCCCTAGTGAGAATCTAGGGAGTTCGAGTGTCTGATCAATTGGCGGTGATACCGCAATACCTGATGCCCAAGCTGGCCATGACCCGCTTGGCGGGCCGCGTGGCCAGTGCTGAATGGGGCACTGCGACCACCTGGATCATCAAGCGTTTTGTGAAACGCTACACCGTGAACATGTCTGAGGCAGCCCATGCCGACCCCGCACACTACAAAAGCTTCAATGAATTTTTCACACGACCTTTAAAAGACGGTGCCCGTCCCATTTCTAACAGCGAATGGGTTTGCCCCGTTGACGGCGCCATCAGCCAATGCGGTGCCATTGAACGCGATCAAATTTTTCAAGCCAAGGGCCACCAATACAGCACTCGCGCCTTGGTCGGTGGTGATGCTGCACTGGCTGCACAATTTCAAAATGGCCAATTTGCAACGCTGTATTTAAGCCCGCGTGATTACCACCGCATTCACATGCCAATTGCGGGCAAGTTGCTTCGCATGGTCCATGTCCCGGGTGATTTGTTTTCTGTGAACCCCACCACGGCGCGCGGCGTGCCAGGTCTGTTTGCGCGCAACGAACGCGTGGTGTGTGAGTTTGAAACCGAAAAAGGCCCCATGGTTTTGGTGCTGGTTGGCGCCACCATTGTCGGCAGCATGGCCACGGTCTGGCATGGTCAGGTGAACCCGCCTCGCCCGGCTAACGTGCGGGAATGGCGCTATGAGTCACAAGATGTGCGTCTGCAAAAAGGCGAAGAGATGGGGCGGTTTTTGTTGGGTTCTACGGTGGTCATGCTGTTTCCAGAAAACAGCATTCAGTTCCCTGCCGATTGGCTCAGCACTCGCCCGCTTCAAATGGGCGAGGCGATGAGCACCTAGAAATTTGAAGGCTTGCGCCTTCAAATTTCAATCTTCGAGCCTAACTCGACTACCGCGTTGTTGGGCAGTTTTAAGAATTCAGCAGCGGCAC
>CAXNGF010000126.1:0-6136 GCA_964201905.1 Limnohabitans sp.
GGGTCAATCACTGCCGCTTGTTGAGTTTGGTCGTCCCAAATCAAAGAACAGTTTTGTTGAAACGGCGTGACGGGGATGGTTTGGTACTGAAGCATGCTGGTATTTCAATGGGTTTCACTTGCAAGGCAATGTAACAAAGTTTGCCTGAGAAACTCGTATTGTGAGGTCTTGTTCACTGACTCACACATGACCACGCCACTTTTTCGCTCTGAAGTCACCCAATCCAAGCAGGCCTCTTGGATGGGTCCCATTCACCTTGCACACAATCCGCGCTTCAGCATCGTGGCCGGCATTGCCTTGCTGCTTGCAGGTGCCTTGTTGGCTTATGGCGCGTGGGGCAAAGTGGCGCGCAAAGTTCGCGTGCCTGGCGTCCTCATGCCTCAATGGGGCACAGTCGAATTGAGCCCTGCCATTTCAGGTGTCCTGCTCGAGCAACGGGTCAAGGAAGGCGACTGGGTTGAACAAGGCCAAGTCTTGTTTGTGGTCAACACAGACAAAACCTCCGCCGAAGGCAGCACAGCCAGTTTGCTGGCATCGCATTTGGCGCAACGTCGCAGCACACTTCTGGCTGAACGCGCCTCGCGCGTTGCGCAAAGCGGCCAACGCGAAGCCCATCTGTCAGATCGCATTCGTTCCTTGTCGCTTGAAACAGCGCAGGCTAAGCAAGAACATGCATTGGCCAAACGAAGGGTTGAGTTGGCGCAAAAAACTTCTACTCGGTTTGAACAAATGGCTGCTGAAGGTTTTGTGTCAGACATTCAATCGCAAGGCAAGCAAGAAGAACTGATTGACCTCCAATCGCGCTTAGAAAATACACTTCGCAATGGTGTTGCCTTGACACGCGAACAAAACGCCGCCCAAGCCGACTTAGGTCATCTTCAAAAGCAGTTGGCCATCGACCTGCTCCAACTTGACCGCAGTCTGGCCAGCCTGGATCAAGAAACAGCCGAAATTCAATCGCGCAAAACCAGCAGTGTGCTGGCGCCTCAGGCGGGACAAGTTAGCACCATTCATTTGAGCTTAGGCGCCTTGGCACAGGCCGGCCAAACCATTGCCAGCTTAGTGCCTCACGCAAGCTCTCATGCAACAGACCCATCGGCAAACACTTTGGTTGCCGCTCTGTTCGCACCCACTCGCACCGCCGGCTTCATTCAACCTGGCCAAGAGGTGTGGCTGCGCTTGGCCGCCTACCCGTATCAAAAATTTGGACTGGCCAAAGGTCGGGTTCTCAAGGTCAGTGGCACACCCATTGCACCTCAAGATTTACCACATGGTCAGGGTACGGCCATCATGACCTCCACGCAAAGCAACGAGCCGCTCTACAGAATCCATGTCGAGTTGGCATCCCAGCAAGTCATGGCATATGGCGAGATCCACACCTTGCGCCCCGGCATGACACTCGAAGCCGACGTCATCCAAGATGTGCGCGGCATTTGGGAATGGGTCTTCGAGCCACTCTTGGCCATTCACGCACGTCAACAAACATCATGAGCTTCATCCAAAGAATCAGGGCTTCGCACCTCAATCGGCATGGCTTTATAGATGTTTTGGTTGGCATCAGTGTGTTTCAAGCCATCAACATCACCTTGATCGTGTTGTTTGGCAACCTAGAAGTCGGGCCTGACGAAGATGGGCCACACTCAATGATGGAGGTTGCTTTTTTGATGTTGTTATTTGCACCCCTCTTCGAGAATTTTTTATTGATTGTGGTGGCAGCACTTCACGAAAAAATTTTCAACCGAACCTTGTTGTTTGTGGTGGCACCCTTGTTTTTGACAGCGCTTCACTTCACTACGCCACAAGACCTTCCTTTTCCCACCTCCATCCGGGTCATAGAACTCTTTGGCTTCTTCTACATTTTTTTAAAACAATACGACTTGCACAAGTTGGAAATAGGCAAACGCAAGGCATTTCTTTTGAGCAGCGTTCTCCACTTTTCACTCAATGCCACCGTGATTTTGGTCATGTGTTTATTTGATTTATATATCGACGCTGAAACGATTTTTTCAGCACAACCAGGAGAATGACATGAGAAATTTAAACATTGGTGAATTGAACGAAGTCCAAGGGGGAGGCATCGCCATCAAGTGGGCCTACAAATTGGGTGAGCTCTTAGCAAATGGACTTACCTTGTACGAGGCAAGTAAAAAACTTGAAATTGATCCTGCCCACTTGGGCTATGTGGATGCCGATTGCTTTAACGCCATGGGCGACTACACAAACAGCATCAGCGTCAAATAAGTCTGGTCTTCCAAAGCCTGCGCATCCTCGGTGCGCAGGCGTCTTTTGCCACACATCCAAAATGAATCCGCCTTGAACCCCGTCTTGCAACTTCAAACGTCCGAATGTGGCTTGGCTTGCTTGTGTATGATTGCCAGCGCACATGGTCAACATTGGTTGCTCATGGATTTGCGGCACAAGTTTCCACAATCACTCAAGGGCGCAAACCTCAAGCAACTCATCGATCACAGCCAGGTCTTAGGGTTCAACGCCAGGCCTGTTCGCTTGGAATTGGAAGAGTTACATCAACTTCGCATCCCCTGCATCTTGCATTGGGACTTGAATCACTTTGTTGTCTTGCAGAAAATAAGCGGCAACAAAATCACTTTGTTAGATCCTGCGCTTGGCGTCAGGATTGTGTCACGCGCAGAAATTTCACAGCACTTCACAGGCATCGCTTTAGAACTCACGCCTCAAGCCAACTTCAGAACCACGCCCGCACCCAAAGCTTTTCCTCTTTCAATGCTCACAGGTAAGCTTCAAGGCTTTGCCAAATCGGCGCTACAAATATTGGCACTGGCATTGGTCCTTGAACTGTTTGCCATTTTCATGCCCATGTTCAACCAAGTGGTGATAGACGATGTCTTAACCTCGGGTGACCACGAATTGCTTTCTGTTTTGGTCGCCGGCTTTGCCATCATTCTTCTCATTCAATCGGCACTTTCTTACGCACGCAGTTGGTGGGTCATGGTGTTAAGCCAAAGCGTTTCAATTCAATGGCTTGGCAATGTGTTCGCTCATTTGGTTAAGCTGCCCGCCGATTGGTTTTCGCAGCGACATTTGGGCGATATCTCTTCGCGTTTTAACGCTGTTCATGACATTCAAAAAACACTCACACAAACCACCATCGAATCTTTGCTCGATGGCTTCATGGCCATCGCAGCCCTTGTCATGATGTTCATTTATTCACCCACACTCACTTGGGTGGTTTTGTCCGCATCGGCCTTGTATGCGCTGGTGCGCTGGGTCAGCTACTCGCCTTTTAGACATGCCGCCTCAGAGCGATTGGTCTTGTCTGGTCAAGAACAAAGCCACTTCATTGAAACCCTTCGCGCCATGACGCCACTCAAATTGTTTGCACGTGAAAACGAACGACGTGCGCGATGGCAAAGCCTGATGGTGGAAGTGATGAACCGGGATTTTCAAACAGCCAAATTGAACATGGGCTTCAATGTCGCGCGCACACTTATTTTTGGCCTAGAAAATTTGTGTGTCTTTTGGCTAGGTGCCAAAATCATTCTGCCATCCCAAACACAAGACCACACCCAAAGCGTTTTGACAGTCGGCATGCTGCTGGCTTTCATTAGCTACAAGATTCAGTTTACAAGTCGCGTCAGCGCACTCATCAATCAAGGTATCGAACTCAAAATGCTCAACTTGCACCGCGACAGGCTGGCCGACATTGTGCTCACACCACCCGAGCAAGATACACCCCAAGGCAACTTGCCTGCACACGACTTGGCTCACCTACCCGCCAGTCTTGAACTTCGCAAGGTTTCTTTTCGCTATAGCGAAGCAGAGCCTTGGCTGCTCTACAACATGGACCTTTGCATTCAAGCAGGTGAGCATGTGGCCATTACGGGCGCAAGCGGTTGCGGTAAAACCACCTTGCTCAAAATTTTATTAGGGTTGCTCACCCCAACACACGGCACAGTCTTGTATGGTGGCGTACCCGTTAGCCAGCTGGGTATGTCCAATGTCCGCCGGAAAATTGGCGTGGTCATGCAAGAAGATGCCCTCCTGACCGGCAGCATTGCAGACAACATCGCCTTCTTTGACCTGGCACCCCAACTTCAAAGAATTGAAGCCTGTGCGCAATTGGCAGAAATTCATACCGAAATTGCACGCATGCCCATGGGGTATCACACGCTAGTTGGCGAGCTGGGCTCAGGCCTCAGTGGCGGTCAAAAGCAGCGCATCTTGTTGGCGCGTGCGCTTTACGCACAGCCTGCCATTTTGGCTTTGGACGAAGCCACCAGCCATCTAGACATGCAAAACGAAAGCGCTGTTTCAAATACCCTGTCACAGCTCAAACTCACGCGCATTGTCATTGCACACCGTCCCGAAACCATTGCCCGCGCAGACCGGCATATCCACTTCAACTTGCCAGAGCTACAGGCTTAAGCGTAAGATCAACTCACTGGTCACAACCCGTGCCTGCCTGATTGTTTATCTGCCACACTCTTCTTCAATGCAGGCGCTTGCCCTTAATGCCCTGCAGCTTCACAGCCCCCATGGCTATCAAATCAAGCACGAGTCCATCGCCATTCAAGGCGTTCCCAATTTGCTTATTCGCTCTTTGCTAGACAAACAACAGTTTTATGACCCAGAAGACGCCGCACTGACACTTGGCATTTCATCCGCTTTCTGGTCGCTGTTTGGTTTGCTCTGGCCGTCAGGCTCTAAGTTGGCAGAGCGCATGGCGCTCCGGCCTGTTTGCGCCACCGAACGTATCCTTGAAATTGGCTGTGGTTTGGCACTTTCTAGCTTGGTCGGTCATCGAAGAGGCGCCAACATCACAGCGTCTGACTGCCACCCGCTGGCTGGCGAATTTCTAAAAGAGAATTTGCGCCTCAACAACTTGGGTCCCATGGATTACAAGCATGGCCAATGGGGAGAACACGCAGCACAACTGCAACACCCTGCTGTGAACAGTAAGTTCGACTTGATCATCGGCAGCGATATTCTTTATGAGCGCGACGAACGGGGCGATTTAGCGCATTACATCAACGAGCACATTGAAGGTCACGCAGAGGTTTGGGTGGTTGACCCCAACAGAGGCAATCGCTCGCACTTTCACCGCAACATGGCCGCACAAGGCTTTGCACTTAGCGAAGAAGCTCTGACCATTTCAGCCACAGAAAATGTGGCGGCCTACAAAGGCAGAATGCTCACTTACTCTCGTGATTGAATCCTTCTAAGGCGTCTCAATCGACAGTGAACTAGGCACCCTTGGTTCAATGATGGGTGCTGCGCTTAAAGAGTCCAGTCGTAATCAATGGTCAATGGCGCGTGGTCACTGAAACGTGTCTCTTTGTAAATCTCTGCTTTTTTGGCCTCTGATGCCAACGCCGCAGTCGCCAACTGATAATCCAATCGCCAGCCCACATTCTTGGCATAGGCTTGCCCGCGGTTGCTCCACCAGGTGTAGCAGGCGTCTGTGGTGTCAGGATGCAAGTGCCGGTACACATCGACCAAGGGGCCTTCGGTGGTCATGTGCGTCATCCAAGCGCGCTCTTCTGGCAAGAAGCCGCTGTTCTTTTGGTTGCTTTTCCAGTTTTTCAAATCGGCTTGCTGATGCGCAATGTTCACGTCACTGCACACAATGAACTCGCGTTCAGCGCCCAAAGACTTCAAATGCGGCCCCATATGATCCAAGAATCGAAACTTGGCCTCTTGCCTTTCAGGGCCAGATGAGCCACTTGGAAAGTAGGTGCTGATGACAGACAGCTTGCGCTTGCTCGTGTCAAACCGCAGTTCTACATACCTGCCTTCGGCATCAAACTCTTCAGAGCCCATGCCCACCTTCACATCGGACGGCTCATGCTTGGTGTAAACCGCCACACCTGAGTAGCCTTTTTTCTCAGCAAAATGAAAATGGCCCTTCAAACCGGCCAACGACTCAAATTTGCCGGCCACATCGGGGGCTTGCGCTTTAACCTCTTGCACGCAAATACAATCGGGATTGTTTTGAGCAATCCAGGCCTCCACCCCTTTGGTGGCCGCAGAACGGATGCCGTTCAAGTTCAAGCTGCTTAATTTAAACAAGGAATTCCCCATGGTGACTGGACACACGCCGCAAACCGACACAGCGGCCTTGGCGCAAGAGTTTGTTCAATTTTCTGTCGATGCGGGC
>CAXNGF010000127.1:0-6119 GCA_964201905.1 Limnohabitans sp.
CACGGTGCCCACTCCCTTTATTAACAGTTTGGCCCAGCAAGGTGCCAATTTTGAAACCAGCTCTTCGGGCAATGCCACCTGTGCACCTTCACGTGCCGCCATCATGACTGGCCGCTATCCCACTCGCTTTGGATATGAGTTCACCCCAACGCCCAAACAATTCATGAAAGTCATTGGCCATTACAAGGGCCCCAATCAAGTGCATGACGCCATCTACCACGCTGATCGTGAAAAAGACCTCATCCCTTATGAAACCATGGGACTGCCTCGCTCAGAAATTACGTTGGCCAAATTGCTCAAGGGGCAAGGCTATCGCACTCTGCATGTGGGCAAGTGGCATTTGGGCGATGCACCCGAATTCAGAGCCTATGTGCATGGCTTTGATGAATCTTTGTCATTTCCACATGCCAGCTCCCTTTTCTTGCCAGAGAAAGATCCCAATGTGGTGAACGCTCAGCAATCGTTTGACGTCATTGACAAATTTCAATGGGCCGCAGGCAGTTTTGGCATGCGCTTTAACAACAGCGAACTCTTCAAGCCTAAGCGCTACGTAACCGATTACCTCACTGACGAAGCCGAAAAAGCCATTGAGGCAAACCGAAATCAACCCTTCTTCCTTTACTTGGCCTACACCGCGCCCCACACGCCTTTGCAAGCCACCAAAGAAGACTACGAAGCACTGTCTCACATTGAAGACCACACATTGCGTGTTTACGCTGCCATGGTTCGCAACCTAGATCGCAACATTGGACGTGTGCTGCAAACTCTCAAAGACAAGGGCTTAGACGACAACACCATCGTGATTTTCACCAGTGACAACGGCGGTGCGCATTATGTGGGCCTTGATGGTTTGAACAGCCCTTACCGCGGATGGAAAGCCACGTTTTTTGAAGGCGGGATTAGAGTACCCATGTTCATGCGTTGGCCCGCTGGCATTCCAAAAGGTGTGAAGCCGCAACTGCCAGTCAACCACATGGATATTTTCACAACAGTGGCAGCTGCTACAGGGGCCAAGTTGCCCACTGACAGGCCCATGGATGGCATCAACCTATTGCCCCAAATAGCCAAGCCTGCAGACAAAGGCCCAGACCGGTCCTTGTTCTGGCGCACCGATACGTACCGGGTGATTCGAAAAGGCGATTGGAAATTACAGGTCACGCAAAACCCCAGAAAAGACTGGCTCTACCACCTAGCAGCAGACCCAACTGAAAAAGTCAATCTGGCAACGCAAGAGCCTGCCAGAGTGGCTAGCATGAAAAAAGAGCTTGAAGCGTTCAATGCCACGCAAGTGAAGCCTAACTGGCCTTCAATGGCCGAGGCGGCTATCAGCATTGATAAACATCTGCGGCAAAAATCGTTGCCAACCGACGAATACATTTACTACGGCAACTGAGCGCATGCGCAAGGCAATGAGCTCAGTTTTGCGAGCAGCAGCATTTTGAGTGCTTAGTTGGCGCGAATAAATGCCACCAAGGCCTGCGCCACTTCTTCTCCTTTGTCTTCTTGCACAAAGTGGCCTGCGCCGCGAATTTTGGTGTGGTTTTGACCCGCTGCGCCAGGCACTCTTTTTTGCCACATCCTTTCACCGCCTTTGGTCACAGGGTCACGTGTGCTGAACAAGGTGATGAAGGGCTTGGTCCAAGCTTTGTACATGTCCCATGCCTTCTCGTTGGCTTGCCTGGCGGGGTTGCTAGGGTGTATGGGGACCAGGGTTGGGAAGACTCTGGCGCCAACTTTGTATCGCGTGCTGGGGTAGGGCGCATCGTAGGCAGCCACGGCCTCATCGCTTAAGCCTTGAGCACAACCGAACCTCACAATTTTGCCAATGGGAAACCAAGGGCTGTACATGGCAAAGGCACGCCAGATGTGAAATGCGCGAGGAATTTTTTCATTGCCAGTAGGCAACCCTCCATTGCTCAAGGCAATGCGTGCAAACCGGTCCGGCATTTCGGTCACCATGCGCAGACCAATGAGTGAGCCCCAGTCTTGACAAAACAAAGTGATGTCTTTGGCATCGACAGATTCAAGCCAAGCGCTCATCCATTGCACATGGTTTTCATAGGTGTAGTCTGAGCGCTTGGTGGGTTTGTCTGTGCGGCCAAAACCCACTTGATCGGGCACCAAAACGCGCATGCCAGCACTCACCAAAATGGGAATCATTTTGCGATAAAGGAATGACCAAGCGGGCTCGCCGTGCATCAGCAGTACCGCAGGTCCGTCTTTGGGGCCTTCGTCAATGTAGGCAATGCGCAAGCCGCCAATTTCGATGTAATTTGGCGTGAAGGCAAAGTCGGGGAGGTTTTGGAATCTTTCTTCAGGTGTACGAAGGAAATTTTGAATGTGTGGGTGCTGGCGCATGTTTGTATTGACTGATGACTGAATTAAAAACGTGAACTGGGCTGAATGCTTTTTTGGCCTGCAGGCAGGCTTAAAACATCGCCATCTTTGGCCACTTGAATTTTTCCCTTAAAAGCTTTGTCTGTGCCTTTCAAGAAAATATCGACCAAGCCCGGTAGAGGCAAGGGCGGCGCTATGTGGTGAAGCATCAAATACCCAACCTCTGCTTTGCTTGCAATTTGCGCAGCTTCCACGGGGGAGGTGTGGTAGTTCGTAATGTCCTTCATCAGTTGTTCAAGCTTGTCGCGCTTGGCAACTTGGGCGCCCTCTTGGAGGAAAGTCATCATCTCCATCGACATGGCCTCGTGCATCAACACATCGACACCCTTGGCTTCCCGTTCTACATGCGCTGATGGTGTGGTGTCACCGCTGATCACAATGCTTCTGTCTTTGTATTTGATTTTGTAACCCACAGCCGGATGAATGGGCGCATGCGATACGCTGAATGCGTAGATTTGAGTGTCTGGACTTTCAAACACCAAGGTGGCTTTCTCATCTTGCAGTCCAAAAGTTTTGGGCACTGCGCCAAAGCCACTTTGCGGCAAAACAGCTTCGCCATGATGGGCCACACGATAGCCTCGGTCCAAGCTGTAGGCTTGCATAAAGCCTTTCACCACAGTGTCCACACCTTCAGGCCCGTAAACATTCACGGGTTGTGCGTTGGAATTGGACACCCAGCGTTGAAGCAGCAACTCGCCTAAGCCATCAATGTGGTCAGAGTGGAAGTGTGTGAGGAAAATGCCCTGAATGTTGCCTGCATTGAAGCCCATTTTGTTGATGTTGCGCGCACTGGTGTTGCCGGTGTCAAACACAAAAATTTGTTGACCTGCAATGACCAAGGTACAAGGCCCACCGCGCTTGTCATCAGGCATTGGGGAGCCCGCACCACACACGGCAATGTGCAAGCCATCGGGTAAATCTTTAATGGGATTGCTGCCCATTCGCTGGGCAGTCACGCGCTTTGCTATTTGCAAAGTAATGGGTTCTCGAAAGGCATACAAACTGCCTGCTAAAAGGGCCATCACAATGAGGGCTGAGCCTAATTTTCCAATTCGCATTTTTAAACTCCAAAAATTCTGGCCATTCGAATGCCAAAGCCTTGAATCCAAGGTGAGACGTATCTCAGCTTGGGTCGATTGGCTTCAGATGCTTTGATAATTTGTTTCACAATACCTTGTGTGCTTCGCGCTTCTAAAAATTTGAACGTGGCACGTTCTTGTTTCTTCATTCTCTCGGCTTGGTGTGCAAAGTAAGATGAGCTTCCCATCCATGCATATTTGCTGTCAGTCATGGCTTGGTTGAATCCGGTGTGAATAGCGCCGGGCTCAATGAGTGAAATGTGAATATTTTTCTTAAGCTGGTCCATTTCAGCACGCAGGCCAGCGCCTGCCGCTGAGAGCGCAAATTTGCTCATGCTGTAGGGCATGAGAAAGGGCATGGGTACTCTGCCTGCAATGGAGCTGACCAACAATACAGTTCCTTTTTCGCGCCGAATCATGCCTTTTAAAGCAATTTGTGTGAGCTCAAGCGTGCAAAACAAATTAACTTCAAAAATTTTCCGTACGCGTTGCATGTCCACTTCTGCCAGTGAGCCTGATTCGCCAATGCCCGCGTTGTTCACCAGAACATCGATGGCATAGGTTTCAATGAGTTGTCTGTCAGTTTCCAAGGTGATATCAAGCTTGAAAACTTCAAGAGTTGCGCCCTTGTTTTGAGCCTCGAGGTTTAGCGCTTCAGCTTGCGCTTGCGTTTGGGTGGTGGCCAGCACGCGGTGCCCTCTGGCAGCCAATGCAAATGCTGAGTCCTTGCCAATGCCAGAGCCTGCGCCAGTGATCAAAATGGTTTTAGACATGCAAAATTCAATTCGTTAAACAGTAGACACGTAAATGCGTGCAAGTCGGTCCATAGAACACCAGTAAAAATCTCGATGCCAACCCGCACTAGGAAACACCACGCCTTGCATAAGGCCAGTAGTTTTTACGCGCGCTTTTTCTTGGCCTGTCTCAATGTTCAACACAACAACTTGCTCATTCAAGCGGCTGTAGTCATTGACGCACACTTCGCCTGTGTTGGCAAACAGCAGCATGTGACTGGCTGCGCCAAAATTATCGTGATGCCAAAGAGAATTCAATTCAACATCGTGCTCATTGCCGTTTTGACTTGCGTCAATTTTCCAAGCACGCAAATGTCGGTTCGCTGAGTCATAGCCGACCACAATGCGTCGTTTCACATCAATCAGCGGTGGGTTCGTAATGCTGCCATGGTGCAGGCCGCTGACATCCCAGCTTTGATGTGATTGCGCGTTGTGCAGTGACACCCGTATGAGTCGGTTAGCAGCTTTGTACATGCCCGCACCCAGCATGCTCATAAAGTAGTTGTGCTTGCCGTTGTCCATGAACCAGCCGTGCTCCCCGTCTACCACCATGTCCCAGCCGTAGCTTTGAGTTGAACCTTGCAGGTAATGAAATTCCCAATTTATATCGCGAACCAATTTTTGCAAAGCTGCATGCCAGTGGTATCTAAACACTCGGCTAACGCCGACCACATAGACCGTGTTGCCATGGGCACTTAAGCGAGCAATTGAAGCTTCAGGACAGACCACATTGCTACTGGCTTCGCTAAAGCTGTCTGGATCAATTGTAGTGAGTTGAGCAGGTGTTGTGTCCGAGAGATTTTTGGTCACGATCAAGCCGTTGTCCAGCACCACAAAGCTGTTGTAGGGTTCATTGATGGGTAACAAATACGAAGCCACTCGTTGGCATTGTCGATTGAGTTTGTGAGCATATCGGCCGTAGACCACAATGATGTACCCATTGGCATGAACCGCCATGCCGCCCGGCCACATGGGGCCACCTTTTAGTCTAGGCGAAGATTCAAGCGTTTCAAGTGTAAGAGGGTCAATGCGAGACACTTGGGCCGTGGTGCCTATTCCAAAGTAGGAGCGTACTGCAGAATGTGTGAGAAGAAACACTTCGCCTGGCGCTCCCAATACGGTCATGGTCGACATTTGTGTGCGTTTGGAAGTGCACGCCAGCTTCATGCCGATTTGTAAATCTAAGCAGTCCTTGCTGTGAGGCGTTTGAAGCCTAGCAGGCCCTGCATCTTCGCAAGGCCAAGGGCTGTCAAAGTAACCAGACGGCGCCATGGTGATAGCTCAATGCTCGGCTTTTAAAAGCGTGTTGTGTTTGCGCCGACGCCAAAGCCAAACAGTTCCTAACAAAAGCAATCCTACAATGCTGATCAGATGCAACTTGTACCTGGGCCAGTAAACAAACACCAGCGAGTTGATGATGACTTGTTCGATGGGGTCGTAGCCAGAGGGCATGTCAAGAACGCCATTGGCTTTGGCCCATTTGGCATAGTCGGCTTGCATGCTTAAAAACAGCTCTGGCAACTCGTTTTGCAGATCTTGCGTTTCACCTGGATCTTTCATGATGTTGTACAAATGCCATTGGCCATCACCAACCGGCACCAAGTTGCTAAGCAATTTGTAGTCGCCCTTGAACAAGGCTTTGTTGCCAGACAACTCGTATCCCAGTATTTCATCTGGCCTTCGAACTCTTGTCGCATCTCCGGTGATGACTGGCATCAGGCTGTGACCACTTAGGGGATAAATACTTTGCCCTTTGTAAAGCGTGCCAGGATGTTGGACGCTGGCCAAGTCAAGCAAGGTGGGCACGATGTCATTGACGTGCGTGAGACTGGCATGCACCCGGTTGCTT
>CAXNGF010000128.1:0-6112 GCA_964201905.1 Limnohabitans sp.
CCAGAGTTGTTGAAATTCAGGCGCAATTTAGGCGTGCTTACATTTTTTTATGCGCTGATGCATGCGCTTTGTTACAGCGTGTTTGACATGGGCCTGGCGTGGGATGAGATCGTTGCCGACATTTTGAAGCGACCCTTCATTGCAGTGGGATTTGCAGGGGCTGTCATGCTCAGTTTGTTGGCTGCCACTTCGTTCAATGCGGCCATCAAAATGCTAGGGGCTGTGCGCTGGCGCATGTTGCACCGTCTGGTCTACGCCATTGCCGTGCTGGCTGTTTTGCATTTCTTTTGGATGAGGTCTGGCAAACAAGACTTCACAGAAGTTTTTGTGTACGCCGGGATCTTAGGCGTCTTATTGGGCTGGCGGGTCTGGCACGCTGCAAACAGTAGGCGTCAGGCAAGTTTTTGACAGCGGCCAACTGGCCCTTCAATCAAGGCACCAAGTGTTCGTCTTGGAAGGTATCTGCTGGCGTTTCGCGTTTTCGAATCAGATGCACTTGATCGCCATCCACCAGAACTTCAGCGGCGCGGCCTCGGGTGTTGTAGTTGCTTGACATGCTCATGCAATAAGCGCCGGCCGAAAGCACGGCCAAGGTGTCGCCTGCTTGCACATTGAGTTCGCGATCGCGGCCAATCCAATCGCCACTTTCACACACAGGGCCGACCACATCCACCAATGTTGTTGCGCCAGTGCGCGGTGTGACAGGCACAATTTGGTGAAAGGCTTGGTACATGGCTGGGCGAGGCAAATCGTTCATGGCAGCATCAATGATGCAAAAATTCTTTTGCTCGCCAGGCTTCATGAACACCACCTCTGACAGACACACACCAGCGTTGCCTACCAAGGAGCGACCCGGTTCAATCATGAGTTGTCGCTGGCCAAAACCACGCGCATCTAACTTTGCCAACAGTTGTTGCCACAAGGCATCGGCGGCGGGTGGTGTATCGCCGTTGTAGTCGATGCCCAAACCACCCCCAAAATCAATGTGGTGAATGGGAATGCCAGCCGCCTCAATATCGACCACCAAATCAAGAATGCGGTCCATGGCGTCCAAATACGGCGTGGCCTCTGTAATTTGCGAGCCAATGTGGCAATCGATGCCCACCACGGCCAAGCCTGGCAAGGCAGCAGCGCGCTTGTAAGTTTGAACAGCACTTTCATGTGCAACACCAAACTTGTTGCCTTTGAGACCGGTCGAAATGTAGGGGTGTGTCTTGGGGTCAACGTTGGGGTTGACGCGCAAACTCACGGGTGCTTTTTTGTGGAGCGACAAGGCGACTTCGTTGAGAACTTCCAGTTCTGCTTCGCTTTCCACATTGAAGCAAGCAATGCCTAGCTCGAGGGCTTTTTTCATTTCAGCACGTGTTTTGCCAACGCCCGAAAAAATGATTTTCTCGGGTGCACCGCCAGCTGCCAAAACGCGGGCCAACTCGCCACCCGACACAATGTCAAAGCCGCATCCGGCTTTGGCAAAGACCTGCAGCACTGCCAAATTAGAGTTGGCTTTCATGGCATAGCAAATTTGTACTTTGCGGCCAGCAAAGCCACGTTGGTAGGCCGCCAGTGCCGATAACATCGATGCCTTGGAGTAAGCAAAAACCGGTGTACCAAATTGGGCTGCGACATTGGCAAGCTTGACGTTCTCCATGCAAAGGCTATTGGCTTGGTAAGCGATGTGAGGCTGTCCAGGAAGGGAGTTGGCGTTCATGGTTTTGTAGCTGAAGGTGTCAGGGGGGCGGGGGCTTGTGGCCCAGACGCTGGCTTTTTGTCAGGGGTAGCTGGCGCATCGCTTTGAAAACGAGGTGTCAAAATTTGCAGCAAAGTGGCGCGGTCTGCCGACAAGGGGTCTTGGGGATGAACCAGAGGCCCTTTTTGCCCGCAGGCGGTCAAAGCCACCGCACAGACGCCAAGGGTATGGGCAACGACTAAAATTCTTAAAACTTTGAACATGTTACGGATTGTAATGACCGACCTAGAATTTCTGGATATGGCTGAACGCCTTTTGTCTCGCATCGAGACCAGTTGCGATCGAATCAACGACGAAACCGATGCCGACATCGATAACCAAAGGGTAGGCGGCATGATTACCATCACGTTTAGCAACCGCAGCCAAATCATTGTGAATTTGCAAAAACCTTTGCATGAGGTGTGGCTCGCGGCAAAGTCAGGCGGCCACCACTACAAATTCAAAGAAGGCACTTGGCAGGACACCAAAGGTGAGGGCGAGTTTTTTGAAAACCTCTCCCGTTTTGGCTCAGCACAGTCGGGCGAAACGCTGAACTTCTAATTGAACTTGCTCAATTTCGGAACAAATCCATAATTCGTTTTTTCTCATCGGGTTCTGGCAGGCTGCCACCTTTTTCGTTTCCTAAGCCAAGGCTGGTAACGCCGCCGCCTTTGGCATATTCGTCATAGTACCAATCGCCATTGGCATACAAGACACCTTCAGGGGCGATAGCGTCCATGATGGGCATATTTTTGAGTGCAGTTTCCATGAAATTGATCCAGACGGGCAAGCTCAAGCCGCCGCCTGTTTCACGATCGCCTAATTTGCGGGGTGTGTCATAGCCAATCCAAACCACGGCCGTCAAATTGCGGTGATAGCCGGCAAACCAAGCATCCATCGAATCGTTGGTGGTACCTGTTTTGCCGTAAATATCATCTCGCTTGAGGGCTACGCGTGCTTTGGCTGCTGTGCCTGAGCGAGTCACTTCTTGTAGCAAACTGGTCATGACAAACGCGTTGCGAGGTGTGATAGCGCGCGAAGCTTCATCGGCCAGTTTGGGCGGACTGTCGACCAAGATTTTGCCTTTGTGATCAGTTACGCGCGTGATCATGTGCGGTTGAACGCGCATACCGCCATTGGCAAACACAGAATAGCCTGTGGCCATTTGCATAGGGGTGACTGAACCTGCGCCCAATGCCATGGTCAGATAAGCGGGGTGTTTGTCTTCGTCAAATCCAAATTTGGTAACCCATTCTTGGGCATTGCGAGTGCCAACAGATTGCAGAATGCGAATTGAAATCATGTTTTTCGATTTGGCCAAACCTTTGCGAAGTGTCATGGGCCCTTCGAAAGTGCCGTCGTAATTCTTGGGCTCCCAAGGCTGTCCTCCCGTCACACCGGCATCAAAAAACAGCGGCGCATCGTTCACCACAGTGGCTGGGGTGAAGCCCTTTTCTAATGCAGCCGAATAAATGAAGGGCTTGAAGCTAGAGCCCGGTTGCCGCCACGCTTGAATGACGTGGTTGAACTTGTTCTTGGCAAAATCAAAACCACCGACCAGCGCTCTGACGGAGCCGTCTTGTGGGCTGATGGCCACAAATGCGCCTTCAACTTCGGGCAGTTGGGTAATCTCCCAAGTGCCTTTGGGGGTTTGCACAACCCGAATCACGGCGCCGCGTTTGATTTTGATGTTGGGGCCAGCTTTGTCAGACAAGCCAGACTGTGCCGGTTTCAAGCCCTCGCCTGTAATTTCAAGCTGCTCAGCATTTTGGCGGATGGCCACAATTTTCTTGGGACTTGCTTCCAACACTACAGCCGACATGACATCGCCATTGTCGGGGTGGTCGTCCAACACCTCATCGATGGCGTCTTCCATCTCTTTGGGATTGGCTGACAGCTCAATGAATTTTTCTGGGCCGCGGTAAACCTGCCGGCGTTCATAGTCCATGATGCCTTGACGCAAAGCCTGATAGGCCGCATTTTGTTCTGTCGATTGCAGGGTGGTGTAAACATGCAGCCCACGTGTGTAGGTCTCTTGACCATACTGTGCATACATCAACTGCCGCACCGTCTCGGCCACATACTCTGCGTGAATTCGGCCCTTGTCGTTGCTAGGCCGAATGCGAAGAGGCTCGGCCTTGGCCTCCAAGGCCTGTTTGGCGGTGATGAAATTGTTTTCTTCCATTCGCTCGATGATGTACAACTGCCTTGAGCGGGCTCTTTTGGGATTGCTAATAGGGTTGTAAGCCGAGGGCGCCTTGGGTAAGCCGGCTAGCATGGCGGCTTCGGCAATGCTGATGTCTTTTAGCGGCTTGCCAAAATATGTTTCGGCCGCAGAAGCAAATCCGTAGGCTCTGTTGCCTAGGAAAATTTGATTCATGTAGATTTCAAGAATTTGATCTTTGGTGAGCAAATGTTCGAGTTTGAAAGTCAGCAAAATTTCATAAATTTTGCGAGTGTATGTTTTCTCTGTGGACAAATAAACATTGCGTGCCACTTGCATCGTGATGGTCGATGCGCCTTGACTTTTGCGTTTGCCCAAATTGGCAATACCCGCCCTGATGAGGCCTAAATAGTCCAGCCCACCGTGTTGGTAAAAACGCGCGTCCTCGATGGACAACACGGCGTCTTTCATGACTTGTGGAATTTCTCTGATGGGTGTAAGGTTGCGCCGCTCCTCGCCAAACTCACCCATCAAGGCACCGTCTGCCGTGTAAATGCGCAAAGGTAACTTGGGGCGGTAATCGGCTAGATCGGAGGTGTCAGGCAGTTGGGGATAGGCCATCACCATGGCCACACCCACCACCATCAAGAGCGACAACAAACCTGCAATCACCAGGCCAGCAGCCCAAAGACAAATTCGCAAAGCCCAATGCAATCTAGGCGCTTCAATCAAGTCGGGCTGCTGAGATGAGGTTAGTTTGGATTTTTTGGACATGTCTTAAGCGGAAACAACCGCTGACTGCATTGTAAATACGATGGGGCAGATGACGGCATTTGAACGAAGCTGAAAGCAACTTCTTTGAGAGGAATTGTAGTCCTTTCGGGTGCAAAGGGCGGTTTCAATCAAAGCACTGTTCGATGTCTATGAAAGTTAATCAGTGCAACTCATTACTTCACTCATGCCGGCCGCTTCTTTGCGAATTGTGCTGAGTCCTATTTTCATACCCCTTGATGCCTTCTTAGAGCCCAATTCAAGCAGCCATGCCAATTCAAAACCAGACCCTGTCAAGGTATGGGCTGCTTTAGCCAGCCAACGTTCTCAGGTGCTGTATCGAAGGGCTGAAGGATTGACGCTGCTCATGTCGCAATTGAGGGCAGATTGCCTTGAAACTTGGCCCTCTTACAAACCCTTGAGAGGCATTGCGCTTTGGCTCAAATTGCGCACCAGATTCCAAGGCCAATCAAAGCCAATTCCGACTGTGCTCTTGCTTGAGTCAAATGAAGTATTGCAAGGTACTCTGCCATGCCTGCCGCATTGGGGCTCTGAGGACATAGAGGCTGAATGTTCGTTGGATGCGGCTGCCACACTCCAATTGCCAGTCGCCGAGTTGGCCATTGACTTTGAAGTTCATTTAACGGAACAAGGCAATTGGATTGCTCATTACATGGCTTGCCCTCAAAGCTTGATCAAGCTTTATTTAGCGCAAATTAATGTGTTGGATCTCCAACTTAAGGCCATCACTTGCGTTTCAGAAAACGGAGCCTTGTGTGAATCTTGGGGGCTTACACCAGAGTTGATAGCGCAGGCGTTGAGACCGCCACTCAAGGGTGAGTTAGCAAGTCAATATTTCAACTCATTCAAAGGACACAAGCCATGTTGAATTTGATTCGTTCCTCAAAACTTGAATTTCGCCAATCATGCATTGAAATATTGATGGCCCTTTGTATGGGGGTATTCATGGTTGTAGCCCTGATTTTTTTAGACGAAACAGATGCTCAAACAAAACTGGCCCAACACATTTTCAACTTGGCCCATCTTGAATCATCTCAGCAACAGGAAACAGTTTCTGACGCCGAAGTCGGCCATAGTCAACTTGAATTGACCCGTTTGAAATCACGCGTTCTTTATCTAACGCGGCGACAGGAGGAGCGGGAAGACTTGAACGATGTCCAAGCTATTTTGTTATCTCAATCTTGGGGGCAAAAGGGCACGGTGGGTGATTTGAACAGCCTGCAGTGGCAACACGGAAAACTTGAGTTTGAGGTGCTCACAAAGGCCTCGGAAGATTGGCAAAACCTGCTTAGCGATATGAATTTGTTCGATCGGTGGCAAACAGCGCCTCAAATTATTCATTCGCATCGAAGCTTGACCAAGCCTTCGACTGGTGGGGCAGGCCTGGTAGAAGTCAAACTGAAGGCCAATCAGTGGGCGCGCGCTTCTAA
>CAXNGF010000129.1:0-6080 GCA_964201905.1 Limnohabitans sp.
GGTGAAGCCAAACGGGCAGGTGAAGTTCCCACAGGTGTGGTTGATTTCAAATGGTTTCCAGATGGCCAGCGCATCGCGTTCATTACCTGGGCCTACCCAAAGCTAAAAGGCATAACCGCCCAAGCCGACAAGCTCAAAGAAACCAAAGCGCGCAAAGACAGCGCTTTTGCCACAGAGGATGCTGTGTATCGCCACTGGGATCACAATTTGCCCATGGACCGCGTACCGCACCTGTGCATCATGAATTTGGCGGGCGGCCGTGTCGTTGATTTGCTAGAAGGCACGGACTACCAACTCCCACGCCGTGACCCCAGTGCCAATGAATTTGACATCTCGGCCGATGGCAAAAACATCAGCTTCGTGTTCGACCCTGATAACGGCCAAAATGCAGCGCCTCGCATGGCCTTGGCTGAAATTCAATTGAAGGGCGAGAAAGTCATTGCCATTCGGGACTTGTTGAAGGACTCCGCTTGGGATTTTTCAGGACCTGCCTACAGCCCTGCGCAAGATCAATTGGCTTTCTTGGCATCGCACCAAGCGCTCAAGCATACGCAGCCCAATCACTTGGCTTTGCTTGAACTTCAAAAGTCATCAAACTCTAAATCCAACCAACAAGCAAGGCCCTGGAAAACCATCAGCGCCAAGTGGGACCGTGAACCTCAAATGCCTCTGAAGTGGAGTCAGGACTGCAGTGCTCTGCTGTGCAAAGCAGAAGACAGAGGCCGCCAACACGTTTGGCGTTTTGACATTGCAAAATCTAAACCCACCGTGGTCACTGAGGGTGGCACGGTGCATGCATTTGATGAAGCTGCCGGCCAATTGGTTACTCTGATGGACAAGGCAGTTCACCCAGGCCGCATTCAGGTCACCCAAGTGGATGAGTCAGGTAGCAGTGTGTCGGCAGTGTCAAAACGCATAGAGCATTTCAACGATGGCTTGCTCAAGGACATTGTTTTAGGTCGCACTGAAGAGCACTGGTTTAAAGGTGCTAAAGGGGACGATGTGCAAGTCTGGTTGCACTACCCACCCGGCTTCCATCAAACCAAAAAATACCCCTTGCTTCACACCATTCATGGGGGGCCTCACACCGGGCCTGGTGATGTTTGGCATTGGCGTTGGAACTACCATGTGTTTGCGGCTCAAGGCTATGTGGTGGCCAACGTCAATTACCACGGCTCATCTGGTTTTGGTTTGAAGTTTCTCGATTCAATCACTCACAAATGGGGTGATTTGGAATTACAAGACATGGAAGCTTGCACCGATTGGCTGCGCAAGAAAACTTGGATTGACAAGGGGCGCGTGTTTGCAACAGGCGGCAGTTATGGTGGCTACATGGTGGCTTGGATGAATGCGCATGTGAAGCCCGGGCGTTATCAAGCTTATGTCTGCCATGCAGGCTGCTTTGATTGGGTTGGCATGTTCTCTGACGATGCCTATGGTTGGCATGCACAAGAGTTGGGAGGCTGGTATTGGAACGACATGAAGAAGGTGCACTCACAAAGCCCGCATGCCTATGCTGCCACCATGCAGACGCCCACACTGGTCATTCATGGTGCCAAAGACTATCGTGTGCCTGACGCACAAGGCTTGGCCTACTACAACACGCTCAAAGCCAAGGGGGTAGATGCGCGCTTGCTGTGGTATCCCGATGAAAATCATTGGATCTTGAAGCCCGCCAACAATGTGATTTGGTACCACGAGTTTTTTGACTGGATCAAGCGCTATGACCCAGCTTTCAAAAAGAAAAAATAATTCAGAAGATGGCGCTTGGCTTGCGCTTAGCAAGCCAGCGCTAGTTCTTTAATTGACCATCACCAGTTTGCCCATGACGCCACGTGAACCCATGTGGGCATAGGCTGCTTTCAATTCGCTCATGGGCATGGTTCTGTCAATGACAGGTTTAACCTTACCTTGTGCATACCACTGGGCCAATTCAGCCATCATGGCCGCGTTGGCTTGAGGTTCGCGGCGTGAATAGTCGCCCCAAAACACGCCCACTATGGAGGCGCCTTTTAGCAAGGCTAAGTTGAACGGCAGAGCAGGAATAGGACCGGCTGCAAAACCCACCACCAAGTAACGCCCGCGCCATGCAATGGACCTGAACGCAGGCTCGGCGTAGTCACCACCGACAGGGTCGTAAATGACATCAGGGCCTTTGCCTTCGGTCATTGATTTGAGTGCTTCACGCATGTTTTGCGTGGTGTAGTTGATGGTTTCATCGGCACCCAATGACTTGCAAAGTGCACATTTTTCATCGGTCGATGCAGCGGCAATAACCCTTGCACCTGCAGCTTTTGCAATTTGAATGGCCGCTGTACCCACGCCGCCCGCAGCGCCCAAAACCAGCACTGTTTCGCCAGCTTTCAAAGCCGCACGATCGATGAGAGCATGATGCGAGGTGGCATAGATCATGATGAATGCTGCAGCGTCTACCGCAGGAAAGCCAGAGGGCAGGGGCATGCACAACTTAGCCGGGGCAAGCGTGTGTGTGCCAAACCCCCCGGTACCCGACAAGCAGGCAACAGCTTGGCCTACCTTCAGGTGCGTGACGCCTTCGCCAACCGCCTCAATTACACCCGCATACTCTGAACCTGGCACAAATGGCAAGTCAGGTTTCATTTGGTATTTGTTTTGAACAATCAACAGATCGGGGAAGTTCAAACTGGCCGCCTGAATGCGAATTAAGACTTGACCCGACTGGGGCACGGGCGTGGGTATTTCTTTCCAATTTAAAGCGTCGACACCTACAGGGTTTTCACAGAGCCAAGCGTGCACAGAAATTCTCCTCAAAAATCATTCAATTCCATGAATATAAAGGGCAAACAAGTCATTGGCTTGTCTCGGTAGCGACCTACAATTGAGCCCTAGGACAGACCCATGAAAATATTGATCTCCAACGACGATGGCTACCGTGCTGAAGGCATTGTGGCGCTTTACCACGCACTCAGGCAAGTGGCCGACGTGGAGGTGGTCGCACCAGAGCACAACAACAGCGCCAAGTCCAATGCACTCACGCTGCATTCCCCCCTTTATGTGAGGCAAGGTGAAAATGGTTTTCGCTATGTCAATGGCACACCGGCCGATTGCGTGAACATTGCCTTAACAGGCCTTTTGGGCTATCGCCCCGATTTGGTGGTGTCAGGCATTAACAATGGTGCCAACATGGGCGATGACACTCTTTACTCTGGCACCGTGGGTGCGGCCATGGAAGGCTATTTGTTTGGCATTCCAGCCTTGGCTTTTTCTCAAACAGAAAAGGGTTGGGCACATCTTGATATTGCCGCAGAATTTGCCAAAAACATGGTGGCGCAATTTGAACAAGCCCAAATCATTGGCAAATCGCCGTGGTTGCTCAATGTCAATATTCCAAACAAGACAGCCAATTTCAAGGCCGCTACTTTGTGCCGTTTGGGCCGTCGTCATGCGGCAGAGGCTGTCATTCAGCAGTTAAGTCCCCGTGGAGAAACCATGTATTGGATTGGCAATGCCGGCGAGGCCATGGACGATGGCGAAGGCACCGATTTTTATGCAGCCAAAAAAGGTCACGTCACCATCACACCCTTGAAAGTCGACCTCACAGACCACGACAATGCGGGTCTTTGGTCACAAAACTTGTCCAAGCTCAAAGTTTGGGAGGGTTGATGGCACAGCGCCCTGGTTTTCCCATCAAGCTCACGACTCAAGGGAAGGCGCCTGCTGTTAAAACGCCCACCAAAAAGTCCGTCAGCACCAACCCTCAGGGCCTGGGTTTGGATTCCAGTGCTGTGCGACAACGCATGGTGCAAAAGTTGGCCGCACAAGGCTTGAAAAACCCCTTGGTATTGCAAGCCATGGGCAGCGTGGAACGCCATCGCTTTGTTGAAAGTGCCTTGGTCAATCAGGCCTACGAAGACACCAGTTTGCCCATTGGGTTAGGGCAAACCATTTCCAAGCCCAATGTGGTGGCGCGCATGATCGAGTTGCTGCTAGAAGGTACAGATGGCAAATTAGGTCGAGTCCTAGAAATAGGTACTGGTTGCGGCTATCAAGCCGCTGTTTTAAGTCATGTCGCTACCGAGGTTTACAGCATTGAACGCCTCAAAGGCCTGCATGAGAAAGCACGCGCCAATTTGCGACACTTTCGTTTGGCCAACCTTCACTTGCTGTTTGGCGATGGCATGTTGGGCTATCCCAAAGGCGCACCCTATGCCGCCATCATTTCTGCCGCAGGTGGCGAGACACTGCCACAAGCTTGGCTAGATCAATTGGCTGTGGGTGGCAGGCTGGTTGCGCCCACTCTTACGGCCAATGGCCAACAAGCACTCATGGTGGTGGACAGAACAGCCCAAGCTTACAAGCAAAGTGTTTTGGAGGCCGTTCATTTTGTGCCTCTAAAATCGGGTATCTCCTGAAGGATTTGGAATGAAATTGTTGAGTGGCCGTCAAACATGGATGGTGATAAGTGTGTTGTCTGTTAGCTTGCTGGCTGCATGCACTTCACGCCCGCGCGGACCTATTCCAGTAGAAGATCGAGTGGCAGGGCAAAGTAGCTCACGCCCCTTACAAAAAGCGCTGCCTCAAGCGGCAACTCCCCCTGTGGCTTCCACTTCGCCCGTTTCAATGGGGCCTGCAAACACAGGCTCAGACAATGCGGGCAAGCCTGGTTATTACAGTGTGCGTCCGGGCGACACCTTGACCAAAATTGCCTTGGACCATGGTCAGGCATGGCGCGACATTGCCAAATGGAATGGTTTGGACAACCCCAATGTGATTGAAGTCGATCAAGTTTTGCGTGTGACATCGCCCGCGCTCGACACGGCCGCCAGCAAGCAAACCAGGCCTGCCATGACGCCAAATCAGTTGCCAGCGGCCGCCAGCTCGCCTCCTTCTACCTCGAACCCAACACCTTCAAGCCCTACGGCATCTAACCCTGCCACCGCAAGTTCAAGTGCAACTTCTGCGACCAATGCCATTGACGATGGCATGCTCTTTTCTTGGCCGCACCCAGGCCCCGTTCTGGCGGGCTTTGATGAAGCTAAAAATAAAGGTCTCGATTTTGCAGGTAAAGCAGGCGACCCCGTGTTGGCTGCCGCCGACGGCAAAGTGGTCTATTCGGGCTCTGGCCTTCGAGGCTATGGCAACCTGGTCATTCTCAAACACAACAACACCTACTTAACGGCTTACGCGCACAACCAAACACTGTTGGTCAAGGAAGACCAAAATGTGACCAAGGGCCAGCGCATTGCCGAGATGGGTAGTACGGACGCCGATCGCGTGAAGTTGCACTTTGAAATTCGCAAGCAGGGTAAGCCTGTCGATCCCGCCAAATTGTTGCCAGCCCGTCCATGAGCAAACAGAATGACACCTCACGAGAAGAGCAGACGCAAGAAGTTATCTTAGGCTGGTCTGATTTACCTACTGGATGGTTGCACATTGATGCCCTAGACATCGAGGCACAAGGCATTGCCCGAAGGCCAGATGGCAAAGTTGTTTTTGTAGAAGGCGCTTTGCCCTTTGAAATGGTGTCCGTCAATGTACACCGCAAGAAGAACAACTGGGAAGCAGGGGTCGTAACTGCGTTGCACCGTGAGTCGTCTCAACGGGTCAGGCCTGGCTGCTCTCACTTTGGCTTGCATACTGGCGCGTGTGGCGGTTGCAAGATGCAACACTTAGAAGCCAGTGCGCAAGTGGCCGTGAAACAGCGCGTCCTTGAAGACAATTTGTGGCATTTGGGCAAAGTAAAACCCGAGAACTTGTTGCGGCCCATGGAAGGCCCTACTTGGGGTTATCGTTATCGTGCCCGCATGTCGGTGCGTTATGTTCATAAAAAAGGCGAGGTCCTCATTGGTTTTCATGAACGCAAAAGCCGTTATGTAGCCGACATCAAAACTTGCCGCGTTTTGCCGCCCAAAATCAGCGCGCTTTTGCTGCCACTGCGCGAACTTATTTTTGGCATGGACGCCCGTGAAACTGTGCCTCAAATTGAGTTGGCTCAGGGCGATACAGTTACCGCTTTGGTTTTGCGACATCTCGAGCCCTTAAGCTCAGCCGACGAAGATCGATTGCGTGCATTTGCCCAATTGCATGATGTGCAATGGTGG
>CAXNGF010000130.1:0-6009 GCA_964201905.1 Limnohabitans sp.
ATCGCAAGGCCGATATTTCACCGCGTCAACGCGCCATGCTCGATTTCGCCATGAAAGTTTGTTTGCACAGCGACCAAATTGAGGAGGCCGACTTTGCACCATTGCACGCTATGGGATTGGACGATGAAGACATTTGGGACATTGCAGCCATTACGGCTTTTTTTGGACTGTCCAATCGCATGGCGAGTTTCAGCAACATGATGCCCAACCCCGAGTTTTATTTAATGGGTCGCGTGCCCAAACAAAAGTAATTGGACTCATTCACTTAAACGAATTCAGGGCGTGACCAAGGCCCTGATGTGGTCAGGCAGGGACACTGCTTTTTGCAGAGGGAAATCAACCCAGATGGTGGTTGCACCACCTGCCGCATAAATTACACCAGGCTCACTCACTAACTCTAAAGTACACCAGCTTTCAAAAGTGGTACGCGCAGGGTCACTGACATACATCTTGGCCAACACATGGCCAGGATATTCAAGTTGTTTGTAGAAATTACAAAACGCATTCACGATGACCGGCCCTTGGCCTTGTGGGTTGGGTTCACAGCCAATCGATTGAAAATAATCGATGCGCACTGTTTCTAAATACCGAAAATAAACGGTGTTATTCACATGCTTCATGGCGTCCATGTCACCCCAGCGAATGGGGATGATCATTTCGTGAACTTTTTTCTTGATCTCAGGTATTTCAAATTTCATGGGGGTTTGTCTCTGATTTGAAGCAAAGAATGGATGTGAATTCACCACCTGCTTTTAAGTAGATTCTGCCTGTTCCGCGATTAAAATGAATGACAGGTCCGATAATTGGCCATTCGACCCCTAACTTACTGTGAGTCTCCCCATGACACCCGAAGAGATTTTGAACACACACGGCCCCCGCGACTCGATGGAATACGACGTGGTCGTTGTGGGCGGCGGCCCTGCAGGCTTGTCTGCGGCCATTCGCTTGAAGCAATTGGCACAAGAAAAAGGCCACGATGTTTCCGTGGTGGTTTTGGAAAAAGGCTCTGAGCCTGGCGCGCACATTTTGTCCGGCGCCATCATGGACCCCATCGCTTTGACTGAGCTCTTTCCTAAGTGGAAAGAAATGGGCGCACCTCTCAATCAACCTGTCACAGAAGACATCTTCTTGATGACCACTGAAACGGGTGCCACACGCGTTCCCAACTTCACATTGCCAACCTGCTTTCACAACGATGGCAACTACATCATCAGCTTGGGTAACTTCACGCGCTGGCTTGGCGAGCAAGCTGAAGCTTTAGGCGTAGAAATTTTTCCAGGCTTTACAGCCGCTGAAGTTTTATACAACGACAATGGCGCCGTCAAAGGAGTGGCCACCGGCAACATGGGCGTTGGCAAAGATGGCGAGCCCACAGACAACTTTCAACTGGGCATGGAACTGCACGCCAAGTACACCGTGTTTGCAGAAGGTGCTCGTGGCCATTTGGGCAAGCAAGTCATTTCTCGCTTCAAGCTTGACGCCGGCAAAGACCCCCAGAGCTACGGTATTGGTATCAAAGAATTGTGGGAAATCGACCCTACCCGTCACAAAGCCGGCTTGGCTTTGCACAGCGCAGGCTGGCCACTCGACGAGAAAACCTACGGCGGCTCTTTTCTGTACCACATGGAAGACAACAAAGTGGTCGTTGGTTTTGTAGTGGGCTTGGATTACACCAACCCTTGGCTCAGCCCCTTTGAAGAATTTCAGCGCTTCAAAACGCACCCCAACATTCGCTGGTACTTTGAGGGTGACGAAGCCAAAGGCATTGCACCGGCAAAGCGCATTTCCTACGGTGCACGCGCAATTACGGCTGGCGGCATTTTGTCATTGCCCAAAACAGTATTTCCTGGGGGCGCTCTCATTGGCTGCGAAGCTGGCTATCTCAATGCAAGCCGCATCAAAGGCAGCCACGCGGCCATTAAAACGGGCATGTTGGCGGCAGAAGCAGCCTATGACGCGTTGCAAGCGGGCCGTCAACACGACGAGCTCAGTGCCTACCCGGAAGCCTTCAAAAACAGTTGGCTCTATACCGAGCTCAACAAGGCTCGCAACTTCAAGCAATGGTTCAAAAAGGGCCGCACTGTGGGCACCCTCATGACTGGCGTAGAGCAGTTCTTGCTGCGCGGCCACGTGCCATGGACCATTCGCCGTACAGCGGCCGACCACACCTATTTAAAGCCTGCGTCTGAGTGCAAGCCCATTCAATATCCCAAGCCCGATGGCAAGCTCACCTTTGATCGCTTGTCCAGTGTGTTTATTAGCAACACCAACCACGAAGAAAACCAGCCGGCTCACCTCACCTTGAAGGATGCCAGCGTCCCTGTGGGTATCAACTTGGCCAAGTTTGCTGGGCCAGAGGCTCGTTACTGCCCTGCGGGTGTGTACGAGTATGTGAAAAACGAGGATCAGTCTGATCGACTGCAAATCAATGCGCAAAATTGTGTGCATTGCAAAACCTGTGACATCAAAGACCCCACTCAAAACATCGTCTGGGTCACGCCAGAGGGCGGTGGCGGCCCTAACTACTCGGGCATGTAAAAAGTGCACAGGGTCCTGAAGACCTGTTTATAATTTCATCTGTCAGGAGAGTGCGGTCTGTTTTAACAATGGGCCGCCACCGAAGGCGCAGGAAGCTGAAAAGTTTCTGAACGCTCAGGTACAAAGGACTGACAAACGTTAAAAGCTTTGCGCACAGCTAGGCCTTTAACGCTTCCTCACTGGAGAGAGAGGGCGGGCCATCTGGTCGAACCCTCCACCGAAGGCGCAACCCGCAGTGGGTCTTTTTTTAAGGATCCAACCGGCGAATCGCTCAGGTAAAGCGGACAGCGAGGGCAACCCATGATTTCGGTCATGGCTTTACATTGCCCTTGGAGAACTCATTTGTCCGCTGACACCATAGCTTTGCTCAATACGCCTCTCAATGCGCTGCATCACGAACTGGGCGCACGGATGGTGCCATTTGCTGGCTACAGCATGCCAGTTCAATACCCTATGGGCTTGATGGCTGAACACCATCACACAAGGTCTGACGCCGGCTTGTTTGATGTGTCTCACATGGGTCAGTTGCGATTGGTCGGTGCCAATGCTGCTACAGCCTTTGAATCCTTGATGCCTGTTGATGTGATTGATTTACCTGTGGGCAAACAGCGCTACGGATTACTCCTCACGGCTGAAGGCACCATCATTGACGACTTGATGTTTGTAAATCGCGGCACCGATATTTTTGTCATTGTGAATGGCGCGTGCAAAGTAAACGATATCGCTCACATTCAAGCACGCATAGGTTCAAAGTGCCAAGTCATTCCCCTGCCTGATCGTGCGCTCTTGGCATTGCAAGGCCCCAAGGCAGTGACCGCTTTATCGCGCATGGTTTTTGGGGTAGAAAAACTGGTCTTTATGACGGGTGCATCGTTTGAGTGGCAAGGCGCAGATTTGTTCATCACGCGCTCTGGCTACACCGGTGAGGATGGATTTGAAATTTCTGTGCACAACGATCATGTTGATGCATTTGCGCGTGCGTTGTTAGATCAAGCAGAAGTCAAGCCAATTGGCTTAGGTGCTCGAAACTCTTTGCGCCTTGAAGCTGGCTTGTGTTTGTATGGCAACGACATTGACACTAGCACCACGCCCATTGAAGCGGGTCTCAATTGGGCCATTCAAAAAGTTCGCCGCACTGGTGGTGCACGCGCAGGTGGTTTTCCTGGCGCCGACATTGTGTTGGAACAATTGGATGGCACCCGCGCCCTCACACGAAAGCGTGTGGGGCTTATTGCGCAAGAACGCGTGCCGGTGCGTGAGCATGTGGAATTGCAGAACATGCAGGGCACCAAAATTGGCGAAATCTCTAGCGGCTTGTTGGGCCCCACTGCCAATGTGCCCGTGGCCATGGGCTATGTTGACCTGGAAAGTGCCAGCTTAGGAACTGTTGTGAACGCCATCGTGCGCGGCAAGGCTGTGCCAATGACCGTGAGCGCCATGCCGTTTGTACCCAATCGCTATTACCGCGGCTGAAATACAAAAACTTTTGAAAACAATTGTGATCTGACCCCATTAATTAATTGTGATCTGACCCCAATTAACTGAACCAAATTAAACAAGGAGTGAGAAATGAGTTTGAAGTACACGGAAGAGCATGAGTGGATTTTGTTGAACGGCGATGTGGCCACTGTGGGCATCACGCACCATGCACAAGATGCGTTGGGGGATGTGGTGTTTGTTGAACTGCCTGAAGTTGGAAGCAGTTTTGAACAAAAGGCTGTGGCGGGCGTGGTCGAGTCTGTCAAGGCGGCTGCCGATGTTTACATGCCGATCAGTGGCGAAATTACGGAAGTGAATGAAGCACTGCGTGACGATCCCTCCTTGGCAAATACCGACCCTCTGGGTGCCGGTTGGTTTTTTAAGGTCAAGCTGTCTGATACATCGCAAGTGGATGCGCTGCTGGACGAAACTGCTTACTCGGCATTTTCAGCGTCTCACTAAAAAAATTGTCTTTTAATTTTTAATTCTTGATCAAACTTTGAGTCTGAAAGTCAAACCATGTTGATGTCCTCTGCCGCACCTTTAAGTCAACTCGAGCACGAGCATGAATTCATTTCACGCCACATTGGCATCAGTGAAGCAGATGAAAAGCACATGCTCTCGGTCATTGGCGAGGCTTCCCGCCGTGCGCTCATTGACAGCATCGTGCCCGCCTCCATTGCACGCAGTCAGGCTATGAAGTTGCCTGCGCCCATTACAGAGGCCGGTGCTTTGGCAGAGCTCAAAGCCATGGCACGACAAAATCAAATACTCAAAAGTTTCATTGGGCAAGGCTATTACGGCACACACACGCCGGGCGTGATCTTGCGTAACATTTTGGAAAACCCCGCTTGGTATACCGCATACACACCCTACCAAGCCGAAATTAGTCAAGGCCGCATGGAAGCATTGGTCAATTTCCAATCCATGATTTGCGATTTGACAGCCATGCCCATTGCCAACGCGTCCATGTTGGACGAGGCCACGGCTGCTGCTGAAGCCATGACCTTGGCCAAGCGTTCAGTCAAATCAAAAAGCAACAACATCATTGTGGCCAGCGATTGCCATCCGCAAACCATTGAAGTCATTCAAACGCGTGCAGCGCCTTTGGGCTTGAAAGTATTGGTGGGTTTTGCCCCCGAACTCATGAAGCAACACGACTACTTTGCCGTGGTGGCGCAGTACCCCTCTACTTCAGGCATGACACATGATTTGAAAGATGTCATTACTCAGGCTCATGCCGCACAAGCCGCCTTCATTGTGGCCGCCGATTTATTAGCCCTCACACTCCTCACACCACCTGGCGAGCTAGATGCCGACATCGTGGTGGGCACCACCCAGCGCTTTGGCATGCCCATGGGCGCAGGAGGCCCGCACGCTGCCTACCTGGCTTGCCGCGACGAGTACAAACGCTCCATGCCAGGGCGTTTGGTCGGTGTGAGTGTAGACGTGCATGGCAACCCCGCCTATCGCTTGGCTTTGCAAACACGCGAACAACATATTCGCCGCGAAAAAGCTACCTCCAACATTTGCACGGCGCAAGTTTTACCCGCGGTGGTGGCCAGCATGTACACGGTCTATCACGGCCCTTTGGGCTTGAAACGCATTGCCCAACGCGTGGCCAGTTTCACCGCCATCTTGGCCGAAGGTTTGGAAAAAATTGGTTGCAAACTGGCACACAAATCGGCTTTTGACACGTTGCAAATTAGCACCGGTGCTCGGACCGAAGCTGTGATGCAAAAAGCCTTGAGCAAAGGTTTGAACTTGCGCAAGTTAGGTGCAGACAGCATTGGCGTGTCCTTGGACGAAACCACTTCGCGCAACGACATCGAAGCACTCTGGTCCAGCTTTGCTGAGGCCGGACAAGCTCTGCCAGACTGGACGGCTTTTGAAAAAGGTCGCGATAGCCTCATCCCCTCGGGCCTTCGCCGTACCAGCACATTCCTCACACATCCTGTGTTCAATCGGTACCACTCCGAAACTGGCATGCTG
>CAXNGF010000131.1:0-5944 GCA_964201905.1 Limnohabitans sp.
CACTTCAACCTTTCGACCCAGCAAACCACCTGCAGCATTGATTTCCTCTACAGCCAATTGCCAGCCCTGTTTGTAAGGCTGTGTGAACTGAGGAATAGCCGAATAGCTGTTGATTTCACCAATGCGAATGGGCGTTTGCGCGAACACAGACAACGTTGTCGAGGACGCAAATGCCACCACCCAAGCTTTTAATCGCCAAAACTTCATGCCAGACTCCTCAAAAGTGAAACTGTATCAGCAAGGCAATTCCAAGGCACTTTGGATACTTTTTGCTTGCCCGCATCAACTCCCTTATGATCAAAAAGCATATAAGTAAAACGAATAAGTAGTTTGATTGAACATAAAGAAGCGCTATATTTAAATCCTTATTTGGCCACGCTCAGGCCATTAAACCTAATTTCAGAGATGTACCAATACACAGATTTCGATCGCCAGTTTGTCAAACTGCGCGCTGCCCAGCACAGAGACCAACTGGAGCGCTGGCAAAAAGGCCAATTGGCTGATGAAGAATTCCGACCCCTTCGCCTCCAAAACGGCTGGTACGTCCAACGCTATGCACCTATGTTGCGCGTGGCCGTGCCTTATGGCGAAATTTCCAGCCAACAATTAAGCGTTTTGGCCCAAATAGCCAAAGAATACGATCAGCCCAACAGCGAGCTTTTCATAAAAGCACAAGCCCAGCAAGACTTGTTGCCCGGAAAATCTCCCCGCCTCATTAAAGGTTACGGTCACTTCACCACCCGTCAAAACGTCCAGTTCAATTGGATTCCTTTGGACAAATCGGCCGACGTGATGGACCTCTTGGCCAGCGTGGACATGCACGGCATCCAGACCAGTGGCAATTGCATTCGCAACATTACCACCGATGAATTGGCTGGTGTGGCTGTGGATGAAGTGGTCGACCCGCGACCTTATGCTGAAATATTGCGACAGTGGAGCACCCTTCACCCCGAGTTTGCTTTTTTGCCACGCAAGTTCAAGATAGCCATCAGTGGCGCTCAAGAAGACCGCGCAGCCATTGGCTGGCATGACGTTGGTTTACAGCTTGTTAAAAATACACAGGGCGAAGTGAGCTTCAAAGTATGGGTGGGCGGCGGCATGGGCCGCACACCCGTCATAGGCACCCTTGTTCGTGAGTTTTTGCCTTGGCAACATATCATGAACTACCTCGAAGCTGTTGTTCGCGTTTACAACCGTTGGGGTCGGCGTGACAACATCTACAAAGCCCGTATCAAAATTTTGGTCAAGGCCGAAGGACAGCGCTACATCGATGAAGTAGAGGCGGAATTCAATGACATCGTTCACACCGATGGTGGACCGCACACCATTAGCCAAGCCAAATTTGATCGTGTGGCAGCTTGCTTTGTCGAACCCCAAAGGACTGCTAACTTGGCAGCTTCAGCCAACGCCAATTTAAACGATGTTGCATTTCAGAGATGGCTTAAACAAAACGTTGTGCTGCACAAAAATCCGGCGCTGCGCGCTGTTAGCTTGTCTTTCAAACGTTTGGGCTTGGCCCCAGGTGATGCCACAGCCGAACAACTTCAAGCTTCAGCGCAATTGGTGGCCAAGTATTCACGCGGTGAAGCGCGTGTGACTCACTCACAAAACCTAGTGATGCCTTGGGTACAAGAGTGCCAGCTGTTTGACCTCTGGCAAGAAGCCAAAGCATTAGGCTTTGCCAATCCCAACATTGGTTTGCTCAACGACATGATTGCCTGCCCGGGCGGCGACTATTGCGCATTGGCCAATGCACGCGCCATTCCGGTAGCTGCGGCCATCTCAGAACGCTATCAAGACTTGGATGAACTAGACGACCTAGGTCCTATTGACTTACACATCAGTGGTTGCATCAACTCCTGCGGCCACCACCACAGTGGTCACATTGGCATCTTGGGCGTCGATAAGGATGGCAAAGAGTGGTATCAAGTGACTTTGGGTGGCTCTGACGGATCAGACCTGTCAGGCACTGCGGGCGCAGGCAAAGTAGTTGGCCCCTCTTTTTCAGCAGCCGAAGTACCCGAGGTCATTGAAGCCGTGATCAACAAGTACCTTGAACTTCGCGCAACATCAAGCAATAGCCAAAACGGCCGTGCGGAATATTTCATTGAAACTTTGAGGCGTGTGGGTCAAGACGCTTTCAAAGCAGCGGCCAATTCTGCACGTCACCCTGAACCCGAACTCGCTTGATTGTTTAAAGATTCACATGAAAATTCTGTCCTTTAACGAACACAGCGCTCCTGCAAATGATGCTCACGTTATCAGCTTGGCCAACGATTCAGATCCTCGCAGTGTGTCACTTCAAGGCATCCAACGCATCGATTTGAATTTTCCCAAATTTACCGATGGCCGCGCCTACAGCCAGGCCTTTTTGCTGCGCCGTCGCCTTGGCTTTCAAGGCGAGATACGCGCAACAGGCGATGTCTTGATTGACCAATTGGTTTCTATGGCTCGCACAGGTTTTGATGTGGCCGTATTGCGCGAGGGCTTAGATGCCAGCACAGTCCAACGTCAGCTCGATCGTTTTCCAGCTTTCTACCAAGGCTCAGCAGTCGACACGCAACCCTTGTTTGCAAAAACAACAGCATGAGCGTGTCGACCTTAAGCATTGGCGACTCTAAGCTTCAGCCCAATGCCATTTCCTTGCATGCAAAGCCCAGTGCCACCTATGCTGAGAAAGTGTCAGAAAGCTTGGCATTGCTCCAACAAGCTGTTGCCAATTTCAGCCCGGTCACTCAGGCTTCTAGCTTGGGCGCCGAAGATGTGGTCATCTCTCACCTGATTAACCGCCATACACTGAATATTCCACTTTTTGTATTGGAAACTGGTGCGCTGCACCGTGAAACATTGGCACTGCTAGAGCGTACTCAAACGCATTCAAAAGTCGCAGTAAAGGTCTATCGCCCTGCCCATGAAAAAGTCATCGCTTTCGTGAAAACGCATGGCCAAAACGCCATGTACGAAAGCCTTGAACTTCGCAAAGCCTGCTGCCACATTCGCAAGCTTGAGCCCCTGGCAGAAGCTTTGAAAGGTCAACGTGCGTGGATCACAGGCTTGCGACGAGAGCAATCAAGCAATCGGGCGGACGTGCCATTGATCGACCGTGCCGACGAGGCTACCAAAGATCAAATCAAACTCAACCCCTTGGCCAACTGGACATGGGGTGATGTGTGGCACTACATCTCGGTCAATCAGCTTGACTACAACGCTTTGCATGACCAATTTTTTCCCAGCATTGGCTGTGCGCCTTGCACCCGCGCTATAAGCCTTGGCGAAGAGTTTCGCGCTGGTCGTTGGTGGTGGGAAGACGAAACTGCCAAAGAGTGCGGCTTGCACGCTCAGACATAAAACGAATTCAAAAAAGAACATTCATGAACGCACGCACAGAACCCGAATTGCGCCACCACTTAAGCAATGCCCACCTTGACGCGCTAGAAGAAGAAACCATCTTTATTCTGCGCGAAGTGGCTTCCGCCTTTGAGCACCCCACTTTACTTTTCTCTGGTGGCAAAGATTCGTTGGTGATGCTGAAGTGTGCAGAGAAAGCTTTTGTCGACAAACAAAAAGGCGGCCGTGTTCCTTACCCCTTGCTAATGATTGATACGGGCCACAACTTCAAAGAAGTGATAGCCTTTCGCGATTTTCGCGCCAACGAATTGGGTGCAGAACTCATTGTGCGAAGTGTTGAAGATTCTATGCAGCGTGGTACTGTGCGATTGGCCTATCCTGATGAATCACGCAACGTGCATCAGTCAGTGACGCTGCTAGAAGCCATTGAAGAATTCAAGTTCGATGCCCTCATTGGCGGCGCTCGTCGCGACGAAGAAAAAGCCCGTGCCAAGGAGCGAATCTTTAGCCACCGTGACAGCTTTGGCCAGTGGCAACCAAAATCACAACGACCTGAATTGTGGTCCTTGTTCAACACCAAGTTGCAACCTGGCGAGCACTTCCGAGTGTTCCCAATTTCTAACTGGACTGAGCTCGATGTCTGGCAATACATTGCACGCGAAAATATCGCTTTGCCTTCCATTTACTACACGCACAAACGCGAAGTGGTCAACCGCCGAGGCTTGCTGGTGCCCGTGACAGAACTGACACCGCCCAAAGAAGGCGAAGCCATTGAATTACGCAATGTTCGCTTTCGCACTGTGGGCGACATCACTTGCACCTGCCCCGTAGAAAGCACTGCAGCCACACCTGAAGAAATTGTGATTGAAACATTGGCCGCCGATGTGAGCGAACGCGGCGCCTCGCGCATGGACGACAAGACTTCTGAGGCCTCCATGGAAAAACGCAAAAAAGATGGGTATTTCTAATGAGCAGCGCGCTTAAATTTATCACCTGTGGCTCGGTTGACGATGGCAAGAGCACCCTCATAGGTCGGCTGCTTGTCGATACCCAAGCCGTGTTGCAAGACCACTTGGCCGGCGTGCAACGTCATGGCGAAACCGACTTGGCTTTGCTCACCGACGGCTTATCGGCTGAACGCGAGCAAGGCATCACCATCGACGTGGCCTACCGCTATTTCAATACAGAATCACGCAAGTTCATCATTGGCGATGCACCAGGTCATGAGCAATACACCCGCAACATGGTCACAGCCGCCTCTAGCGCCGATGCCGCAGTGGTATTGGTCGATGCCACCAAACTTGACTGGAAAGACACCCATCTGAATTTACTGCCGCAAACACGTCGCCACAGTTTGCTTTTGAAATTGTTGCGTGTGCCTTCTGTGGTGTTTGCCATTAACAAACTTGATGCCGTTGAAAACGCCGCTGAGGCTTATGAAAACATTCAAGGGGCATTGGCCAAATTTGCAGAGGAGGCGAATATCAAGGTTGCAGCTTGGGTTCCAATCTCTGCGCTCAAAGGCTGGAACGTGGTGGACACCCAAGCCCGTTGGTGCGGCTATTCCGGCCCCAGCCTTTTACAAATATTAGAAACATTGCCCAGCACCCCTGCAGATGCTGATATGGCCATGAGCTTTCCCGTTCAGTGGGTTGAAAAGTTTCACGATAGCAATGTGACTCACCAAGGTCGCCGCGTTTTTTGGGGTCGGGTGGCCACAGGCATCTTGCGTGAAGGCCAAAGTGTGAAAGTTTTCCCAAGCGGCCAAACGGCAAAGGTGCTGCAAGTTTTGTCAGCCACTCGCCAAGTAAAAACCAACATCACGGGCCAGAGTGGCGGCTTGGTTCTAGACCGAGAATTGGATATTTCAAGGGGTGATTGGATTGTGGCGGCCGACTCAGAACTAGAAGGCCAGCGTCAAATTGAAGCCACGGTGGCCTGGATGGACGATGAGCCCTTGGTAGCTGGCCGCCTTTACTGGGCTCTGCATGGCCACCGATGGGTTAAGGCCAAAGTGCAACGCATTGGGCACCGCTTGAACATCAACACCTTGGCCGAAGAAGAGGCTACAGAACTGCCAGCCAATGCGGTGGGACGCGTCACTTTGGCCTTCCAAGAACCCCTGATCAGCTTGCCTTTTGCCCAGTCGCGGGTGCTGGGCGCCCTGATTTTGGTTGATACAGCCAGCCATAAGACCTCAGGCGCAGTGTTGGTGAATTAAATCCCAGCCCTTAACTGCTTTAAAATGCCAACCTTACGGGTAATTCCGCCCGTTCAACGCTTTAGCCCTAGCAAACTGTCATGACCCACGTTGTTTCTGAATCCTGTATCCGCTGCAAATACACCGACTGTGTAGATGTTTGCCCTGTAGACTGCTTTCGCGAAGGCCCCAACTTTCTCACCATTGACCCTGACGAGTGCATTGACTGCGCTGTGTGCATTCCCGAATGTCCCGTCAACGCCATTTACGCTGAAGAAGACCTGCCTGCAGACCAAGTTCACATGACCAAGCTGAATGCAGAGCTGGCACTGCTTCCGACTTGGAAAAGCATCACCAAACGCAAAATTCCCATGCCCGATGCTGACGATTGGAAAG
>CAXNGF010000132.1:0-5874 GCA_964201905.1 Limnohabitans sp.
CCCATACCGCGTCATGCAGTGGCCGCCGTCACCATCGGTGATTGGATTTATGTGGCGGGGGGCGGTGCCGTTTTGGGCGGCAGCGTGCAATCAGCGGTGCACGAGGCGTTTACCTTGAGCGGGGTTTAAATCAAAATTTAAACTCGGAATTTTTTGGCATCAAAGAAAACAGCCCTCAATTCAAGAGAACTGAGGGCTGCGATTTGGAGGCGCGGGCCGGAGTCGAACCGACCTACACGGATTTGCAATCCGGTGCATAACCGCTTTGCTACCGCGCCGTGTATGAGATTTCTCTTGGAAATTCAAACGGTTACGTAAATACGTAGCTAGTGTAATTTTGTTCTTGTCCTTCTCCTGTCCTTTTGGAGAAATCATGGCATCAGTTCGTAAACACGGCGATAAGTGGCAAGCCCGTGTGCAGCGCAAAGGTCAATCGTCATTGGCCAAATCATTCAACAATAAAGCTGACGCCCTTAAATGGGCACGCAACGTTGAATCACAACTCGACCTTGGGACATTGTCACCAAAGCAAACGATGCCGCGCTTGATGCCGATAGTGGATCGTTATGTTGAAGAAGTCACGCCGACTAAGAAAGGCGAATCACAAGAGCGTTACCGAGCCAAACAGTTCAGAAAGACAAAGCTGGCCGACATGAATATCGACAAGATCACAGGAGCGGTGGTTGCGCAATACCGAGATGAGCGTTTGAAACAAGTCTCCGCCAACACTGTGCGCCTTGAGTTAGCGTTCTTGAGTGTGGTTTTTGAGCAATGTCGTAAAGAATGGGGCTTAGCGGTGTCCAATCCAGTTAGGCAAATCAGAATGCCCAAACCCGGAAAGCCAAGGCAACGCAGACTGGAGGCTGGTGAAGAGGAAGCACTGCTACAGGCATGTAGAGAATCCGGCGCAAACTATTTACAAACGTTTGTGATCTTAGCCATTGAGACTGGGATGCGCTTTGGTGAGCTTGCAAGTGTGACATGGGGAAATGTGCATCTTGATAAACGAACCATCTACCTGCCAGATACAAAAAACGGTAGCCCAAGAACTGTACCGCTCTCAACACGTGCACTAAGCGCACTCCAGACGCAACCTAGGTCAATCGATGGTAGGTTATTTTTGGCAAAGTCGGGAAGCATACGTTCTGCATTTTTGATTGCCCTGACCAAGGCGCAAGCTACACAGCCTTATTCAAAGAACTTCTTGCGTGAGCTTCGATTCCACGACCTGAGACATGAGGCAGTGACTCGGCTGTTTGAAAAAGGGCTGAACCCTATTGAGGTTGGAATGGTCAGCGGTCACAAAACTTTGTCGATGCTTCAGAGGTACACCCACTTGCGCTCAGAGGAGTTGGTTGATAAATTGGCTTGATGCCGAATTCAGACCAAATATTTAAATTAATAGCAAAGCATCTCCCGTCGCCTTCAAGAAGCCACGCAAAAGTCCAGTTCCGTAGGGCACATAGGCAGTACATGATTTTTCAAAGTAGGCTGATGCACAAATACCCCCACCCTACTAGCTATTGCCCTGACACTGGCTCTGAGACTCAGACTGAGACTGAGACTGAGACTGAGACTGAGACTGAGACTGAAATGCCCAAAAATCTAGTCTCAGAGAGAATCGCCATGACTGGCGGGAGACTGAGACGGATAAAAAAGTACCAGCAGCCCAGATGGGTCTCTGGAGCTAAGGGACGACCCCCAAATCTTCCACTAGAGTTTTTTGTGTCACAACTTGCATTCATATGGGCCAAAGCACGCCAGCAACGTACCACTATCAGGCACAAAGGTAATCAAATATCACCAACAGCCTACGAAGAATTTATGACTGCAGCACTCAACGCAATTGGTGTGCACAGCGTTCGCAAATACTTGGAGATTCATTCCGCCGCGCGGTCTAAGTGGCGATCTGCCACGATTTATTAGGGTCCTTTTTTTCAGCCCAATTGTTCCAATACCGTGAGTAACTTAAGGAGTTCCACGGTGAAGACCTCGACCAATATATGTGCTGAAACTAGCCAAACAGACAATACCTGCCCTGAACTACAGATCGCTGAGCACCAAGCCAGTTTAGCTATTCCATCGAAAGAGGAAGCCCTAAGTCAAACCCTGACTTTTCTTATTGAACTTGACCACTCAGGAGGCCCAACTTTCAACATTGAGCACTATACCGATTTACCTAAAGGGCAGCCAAAGCCAAAGCCTGACCCACTAAAAGGGCGTTATGCGAATCTTTCGCTGGCTGACGTTGAGCAGCTTCTACCCGAATTGATGAAAATCAATGAACAGGGGGCAGGCATTTTTGTTGCACGCAATCAATGTGATGGCCACAGAAATGAACAAAACGTATCTCGCGTAAGGGGTGTACACGCTGATATGGATGACGTTACACCCGCTCAAATTGAAGCAGTAATTCGTGTTTTAGAACCTTCAATCATTGTCCAAAGCAGTAGCCAGAATCGCTGTCAGTTGTATTGGCAACTTGAAGATGGTGAAGAACTGAGCAAGGACGAGGCAAAGTCAATCAACCAGTGCCTTGTCCAGCAATACGGCGCCGACCCCGCTGCTGTTGATGTTTCAAGACTGCTTCGACTTCCCGGATTCAAGCACATGAAATACCGTACTGATGGCAGAACTCCGACTGTGACTTTAATTGGCGTGGGGGGAACATACACAGCAGCGCGGATTCGAAACGCATTTCCACCTGCCAAGGGCACAACTCAAAAACCCAAAGTACCCCCACAATCAAATCCACCCGGTGCGTTAAATCAAATACTGATCCCAGCAAACCTTGAAGCTGTTGTGAAGGCAGTCGCTGAAAAATATCCCAGACTGTGGGCGGGCGAATGGCAAAGCGCGATTCGACCCAGCGGGGAAATAGGCTACTCAAGTAAGAGTGAGGCTGACCTTGCCCTTTGCGGCCACATTACCCGCGCATGCGTTTACCAAGGGCTGCCAGAAAGTGAAATAGCCGATGCTGTTGAAATAGTCTTCTGCAGGTCTGGCCTTGGAACAGACAACAAGTGGCAATCACGTCATGACTATAGGGAACGCACTATTGCAAAGGCGATAGCTTCACTATCAACTTCAAGCTACGTGCTACCAGTCAGCGCCCTTCAGCTTGAGTCTTATGGAGATATTCGTAACGCCAAGGCGTTTGCACAATCTTCGCGCGGGCAATTTTTATATGTCGCAACGCGTGAAAGTTGGCTGAAATGGCAGCAAGAGCAGTGGCATCTTTGCGAGAAGGAGGAGCATGTTGCAGCAGCCAAGGACGTCTGCAACCAAATTTTGAATGCCGCCAGCGCAGTCTTCAGGGAAAATCAAGAAACAGGCAAGAAGCTATTGCAAGATGCAATGGCTGCACACAACCTGCCGAGAATTATGGCAATGCTGAAGCTGGCAGTTTCAGAACCAGAGATGGCTACGACCGACAAAGAGTTGGATTCTGACCCATACAAACTAGGCGTGGGCAATGGCGTTGTTGATCTGCGTTCGGGACACCTTTACTTCAACCAGCCTGAATTCAAAGTAACTCGGTACTGCAATGCTAATTTTGAAGAAGACGCGCCGTGCCCCAGATGGATTGCATTCTTGAACCAAATATTTGAAGAAGATGAAGAAACCATAGAAAGCGTCCAGCGACTATTGGGCTACACCTTGACGGGCCTTGTCACAGAAGAGGTACTTATCATTTGCTACGGCCATGGCAGCAATGGGAAAAGTGTGTTCAGCAACGTAATCCATAAAATTTTTGGTGGATACGCAACCACTTCCCCACCCTCTCTTTTGACTGCAAGGAAAGCAGATGACACATCCCCTAGAAATGACCTAGCCGCTCTTGCAGGTACCCGTTACGTATCAATCAATGAATTGCAGGCTGGGGACAGGCTGGATGAACAAGTCGTAAAGATGCTGGCAGGCCGTGAACCAATTTCGGCCAGATTTCTTCATCGGGAGTACTTCGAGTACATGCCCAACTTTACTGCTTGGCTACGAACAAATCACAAGCCAATCATTACTGGTGGCGACGACGGCATCTGGCGACGGCTTGTTGTATTGGCATTTCGCAGAAAGTTTGATGATGATGAAAAAGACCCAGATCTTGAGGGCAAGCTACTTGAAGAGCGCGATGGTATCTTGCAATGGATGCTGGAAGGCACTAGAAAATACTTCAAAGACGGTCTAAAGCTAAGCCCCCGTATACGCCAAGAGAACGCCACATACCGTAAAGACAGCGATCTTATTGGCGAGTTCCTTGACGATGTCATGGTCGTGGACCCAACCGCCAAACTTAACCAGCAAACTGCTTATGAAGCATGGAAGCAATGGTGTACCGACAATGGTTTTAGGGTTTCCTCAAAGAAGTCATTCACCCAGCGCCTAGCTGAGCGCGGCTACCCAGAGGGAAAAAGCGGCGGGGCCCGATTTTATGTGGGCCTCAAGACGCAAAGTAAAAATAGCTTGACTGCACCCGCTCCAACACAGGGCGGGGTGGACAGGATTTCTGCTGTTTTACCTAATTCTAAAAATATAGATTCTCATATGGGAAAAAGTGGAAACAGCGAACATCCTGTCCAACCTGCCCACGGCAGCGCCGACGCTTTACAGGGAGAAATCAAATGACCCACCGATCATGTGAAGAAGCGTTTGATGACGGCGTTCGCTCGAGGCTGAATTACCCTCTTCACAGAGGGCTTTACAAACTGAGCGAGTCTTACAAGCGAATTCAATATGTCAGGGATGAGGTTGTACGAATCGCTGAGGTCGTCAACGGGAAAAGAAATCCGTTTAGTCTGCGTTCATGCACCAATGAAGACAAGGCTTACTGGCTTCGCGATGTGCCAACTAACGTAACGTTCAGGGTGGGTTATGAAATCATTCCGGGGTTACGGGCTTTGGAGTTTGATGGCGTTCCGAAGGCCCAGTCTGAGAATGCGGCGCGTTTGATCGAGTCGGCTATGCACCAGCGCCTTGTGAAGTGGGATCAACTCAGAAATACATATAAAAACAGAATCGCTTCTGAGTACGCAAGTATGCGCAACGGGCAGTCCAATGTTCTACTGGTTGTGGATGACGCTTTAGCTCTAATTGATACAGCAGTAAAACTACTCCCATTAAACATTCAGCATCAGGTCTGAAGGCCGGGGTATGGGGTGGGGGCCTACCTTGGTTCATGAGGTACTGCGGTAATTATTTTTTTCTGTCTTCGGGAGGGCCTCCCACTAGGTGTAAAACGATGTCAAACAACTTTACTTATGTCATAGCTGGCGGCCATATAACTTGCAACCAGTGTCAAGCAATATCAAAACGCACTAGGCAAAGGTGCAAGGCTCCGGCAATGAAAGGCAAAGACGTCTGTAGAACCCACGGCGGGCTTTCGAAAGGTTGTAAAACCGAAGCTGGCCGACAACGTTGTGCTGAAGCTAAGACCATCCATGGCCGCGAGACCCGCGAGGCGCGAACCGAAAGCAGCCTAGCTTCGGCAAGGTTAGCAGTACTTGAGGAGGCGGGGTTTGTACTAGGCTTCATGAGTGGCCATAGGACTCGTGGCAGAAAACCAAAACGCATGGTGGAGGCTTATCCTGAACTACAAGCAATAGTGCGTCGGTTTTATTTTAAATAGCTGGTTATGGATTACAAAAAATCTTGATCTTCACAGTATTGACAAACTATTTACACCCTGCCACCATAGCATCTCTTCCTGCTTGGCTTTGGACTCATACTCCGCACCTCACCAAGTAGGCGTCGCTGATCCCCCGACGCCCTTCAATCGGGGATCACTTGTTTCTTAACAGACCCCGGCAATTTGTATCTAATGGCCGGTGGTCTGCCCCCAATCTTTGCTCCCTCTATTGGAAATACGAGGCGTGT